>SKHB01000101.1 GCA_007117135.1 Microbacteriaceae bacterium
TAGGCAATCAGGCTAAAGATATCTTCAGAACGAGTCATGGCGCTTTGGCGACTCATGAGCTGATGTCGAAATTCCTTGGCAAAGATTACGGTACCAGAGAGTTCCTTGAGGGCAGCTTCAAATGCCTTGTCACTCAAGGTTTGCTCGGATTCTTTGTGATTGAGGAAGATTCTTTTGACCTCAGTAAAGTCTCTTTCCAAAGCCAAGTAAACCCGAGCAGGGGAGTCTACGGGGAGAAGGTCAATGAGTCGAGATACCTCAGCGTCATAATAGCTGTTGATGGCAGAGAGGTCCGAGTCTGACTCCAACTCACCTAGGTGAGATTCCAAAAAGGCACGCAATCCTTCGGGGAATTGGGAAGAGGAGAGTACGAGAACGAGATCTTCAAAGGCAGGGAGCTTATGAAGCTTATAGACTGTACTACCGGCGATACCTGATACGGGAATGGATAGCGACATGAACATCAAATAAGAGCTAATACGTGAGAGAGGGTTTTGGACTGAACATCGTTGAGAAAGTCTCCAAGGGAGAATTCCCACACGGTTTGGTCTACGGTATAGGTGATAGATCCGAGAGAGTCCCCAGAAGTTGTGGCTACCGAAGCATGAGGAGCTGCGTCTTTGATCAATGAGATCAAGAGATCAGAATGGCTCCCCGTAACGGTAATAGTGGTATCTTTGGAAACTCCTGCAAAGAAGGCAGCAAGCTGATCTTTGGCATAGGATGTTCGAAGCAACTCAGGAAGCATATCCTCATAGAGGGTATTGATTGTCTCCTCGAGCTTGGCTCCTTGTCCAAAGGTAGTGCTTTTGCGTTCTAAGAAAGCAGAAAGGTTGACCTGAGATTCGATGGCTCGTTCTACCTCCTGCGTATATACTCGTTGGGTATCAGAAACCTTCTGATTGAGTGTTCGCTCAACAGAGTTTTCTTCTTGCTCTTGCCGTTTGGTTTGCTCAGCAAGGTTCTGATTGATTTTGGAAGCAACGATTGAAGATAGGGCCATAAAATCAGTATTAGATTTGTACTCCGTTGATCATCAAGATAGAGATCAAAAGTCCGAACACAGCAAAGGTCTCAACCAAGGCAGCCAAGATGATGACTTGTCCGATTTTGGATTTGTCTTTGGCAATAACTTGGATTCCTGAAGCAAGAACCTTTCCTTGGTATGCTCCTGAAGCAAGACAGGTGATTCCTACTGGGATTCCAGCAAAAGCCAAGATAAGTCCGTTTTGCCAGGAAAGTTCTGCAAATTCTCCGGTAAGTACACCAGTGTTTTGCAAAATAATGATTGAGGCGAGCAATCCATAGATAGCCTGTGATCCGGGAAGAGCAGAGAGAAGCAATACGTTTCCGAATTGTGATTCATCTTCAGCTACCAGTCCAGCTCCTGCCTGTCCTGTTTGGGATACTCCCATAGTTGATCCAGCTCCGGCAAGTCCTGCAGCCAATGCAGCTCCAAGAACGGCCAAGCTTACTCCTAAAATATCCATATGCGTTATCTTATCCTATTAGGTTATATTACGTTGAAGGGTACCTATACCGTGGTATCCTCTCAACTGCACTCTAATTCCTTTAAGAGTGCAGTTGAGAGGAGGCCACATGGGCTTACTCTTCTGAAATCACAATGTACTCCTGTGATCGCTTCATCGGGCTAAATTCTACACCACCAGATTCAAAGAACTTTCCAAAGAACTCTACGAAGTGAAGTCGTCCAACGTTGATGTAGGTTCCAAGCACGTTAAGAGCGATGTTAAAGATATGTCCAAAGACAAAGATAATGATCATAATGATGTATCCAAGGATGAGCGAAACTCCTCCTTGCTCTACCAGACCACCTCCGGCAAGTCGAGCGAGAGTTCCTACCACACCAGCAATAATACCAGTGGCAAGACCAAGAGCTACTAGACGGGTGTATGAGAGTGAGTCAGAAAGATATCCAATTGCTCCAAAGAACATATCGTAGAGACCCTTCGCAAACATGGTAAGAGGATTTGCCATAGCTCGTCCAAGACCAATCGTCATCAAGAAGATATATCCAATAAAGGCAATAACCAAGACATCTCCTTGAGATTGGAGTCCAGCTCCCAAGAATCCTTGAGTAGCAGCTAGAGTAATTCCTCCAAAGACGAGGAAGAAGAACCAGGAGAGGGAATCAAAGACACCATCCCAGAACTTCCCTTGAGAGAGTGCCTGAATGAATCCTAGCATCAGACCAAGCAAAAGATGTACAATTCCGAGGGCAACCGTGAAAGCCATCAAAGCCACCACGCTTGAGAGAGGATTGATCACCTCAAGACTTTGCAAGAATGAGATCACACCAGAGTCGATCAAGAATTGCATATGAGGAAGGGCGTCACTCTCCACAACCGCACTTGGAACAACTCCAAACCAACTTCCAAACATTGCTCCGATGACAAGAGTCACCAAAGATGAAGCAAAGATAACCGTCATAACCTTTCGGATACCGTGCTTAAGTCGAGGGTGCAAGAGAAGCATACCGCTCACAGCAATCAATAAGAGAGCATATCCAGCCTCAGAAAATCCCAGTCCAAACATGAAGACAAAGAAGAAGGTCACATATGGAGTAGGGTCAATACTTCCGCCCTTTGGGAGACCCATGATTCGGGTAATTGTCTCAAACTGACCAGACAATCCACCATTGCTCAAAATAACAGGAGCATCGGCTGACTCTGAGTCAAGAACAGTGAGAGTACTTTCGGGGAGCTTTTTGCTCAAAATATCTCGGAGAGCATCAGTGTCTCGGGGATCAATCCAGGCGTGGAGAGATGAGATAGTCTCACTATCTTCTCGGTAACAATGCAAAGCATTGATCAAGTTGAGGTGAGATTGGATTACATCCTTCAGTCCTTGAACTTCGCTCAAAGTAAGCTTGGTCTCAGAGATATGGGTGTCGAGTCGCTCAAGAGACTTGAGGTTATCTTCTTGTTCTTTAACAGAAGCGGTGTACAGGTCAAAGAATGATCCGGTAATTTCAGATCGGAAAGTAAGCAGGGTAGCCTTGTTGGCAATAGCCTCAGTAAGAGCTTTCTCTCCTTCTTTTACTGTCGCAGCTACGTAGACATAAGCGTTGTCAATCTTTTTGATAGATTCGATCTCAACATTCTCAAAGGTATCTTCGAGCTCTTGTACGAGATGTACTGCTCGCTCTGCATCTACCATGAAGGGGATGAAGGATACGTATTTGAAGTCACCAAAGATGTCTACTTCAATGTCTTTTAACGGCTCAGCCTTGGTAATAACGTCTTGAAGAACAGCATTTCGATGAATAAGTTCTTCTCGCTTGAGGATGTCGGCGTTGAGCTTGGCGATTTTTTTGAGCAAAGCATCTTGCTTCTTAGATAGAGCAAGGTAGGTCTTCTCGGTAAGCATTGACCGGGAATCAAAGAGAGCGGCAAAAAGAGATTTGGCACGAGGTTGGATACCTTCAAGGGCATCAATGGCTTTGTTAACCAGGTCGAGTTGTTCCAAGAGTTCTTCTTGAGCTTCGAGAGATTCAGGATCGAGACCTTTGGATTCAGTCTGAGAGATGATTTCTACGGCTTCAAGTCGTTGCAGGAGCTGGAGAATATCAAGCTTTTGATCATTAGTGATCGAGATTTGAACTTTTTGTGACGCAATTACACCCATACCGTTATCTTCGTTCGATTATATTACCGTTATTGATTGAGTAGATCCAGAACCACTGTTCGAGCCTTCTTGGTATCTAAGGTTGTCCCTGTCTGTGAAGGAGCTTTGGTCTGCTTGGCAATCTTTTGAGACACTTCTTTGGCAATGATGGACTCTTTGTTTTCTAATTTTGCCTGAATAGCCTGAACTTCCTGCTCAGAAGTCTTGTGTAAATCAACAATCCGTGCCTGATGGTCTGCTTTGAGAGACTCGGCTTGTGCTTTGTAGGATTGTTCTAGGGTGATGAGTTCAGTAATTTTTTTCATACTTCAAGTAAAGCGATAGGTTTTCGTTCTCAGTATACGGGATAGCTGGGGGATTGTCAATGCGGGATGAGAATATTTTGTTTGTATAGGAGTGAGTTGTGAATGACAGCTTAGATTGACATTTATGTTGATTTGTGGTAAGATTCTCGTGGAGAAAGAGGACTTGTTTTTCACCTCTTCAATAAGAAAATGATCGCTACTATTGAAACAGCTACTCGGATCATCAAGGTTCGGATAGAAAAAGTTGTCAGAGTAGAACTGGCTTCTGACTATGCAGTAAACTTTCAAAAAAATGTCACTTCGAATCTCTGTCATGCAATTATAGGTTTCGAAGGAGGAGAGATAATACGAGTTGAACTGGCAAATGTGCCAGATGAGATTCGAGAGGAGTTTGATTTTTGGTACGGAACAGATAAAGAAAATTGGAATTTTGATAAATTCAAAGGCTAATTAAAGTTAATTGTTAAGTCATTTGATACCTGGAACAATCGTGTTCCAGGTATTCATTTTATGTGATAGAATACCAAGACCATTTCGGAGAATGAAAAGTGGAAGAACAAAAAGGAGCGGGTCAAGTACTACTCTTTGAAGTTATAAGTGATGAACAGGGAGA
>SKHB01000112.1 GCA_007117135.1 Microbacteriaceae bacterium
TGTTGGGCGTGGGGCTTCGGCTTCTCAACATCCGTCAGGTGAGTGTGGCGGACATGTTGCCGGCGTTGCTGGTGGCACCGCTCATCACCATTGGTGTGTCTTGGCTGCTGGGGTAGTTACTTCGCAGCGCTCAGATGTGTGGAGCCCTGGGAGCCGTATGACGCTAACACTTCAGTGACGACCACCTGGTATGACGAATACCAGTTGTCGACTTTTGATTTGGCCGTGAGGTGGTCAGAAAAACCTGCCAATTCGGCCAGTGCGTCACGGTCAGTGAAGTAGTAAATGGAATTTTGACTTGTGCCGTCTTCAGACAACCACTTCTCCGCCCCCACATGCCCGGGAAGGCTTTTTGCAAACTCGGCAATCGAATTATCGAGTTCATAAAACTCGTCGTCGTAGGTGGCTTGCGTGAAGATGAACTGAACAGCAATCATTCGCCAAGCCTAAGACAACATACCCCCGCTTGAACGCAGGCGAAGCCTGCGTGGAGGGGCGGGTGTAGGTTGTGGGCATGACCACCATTGACGCAGGCATTCAGACACTGATCGATAACTACTTTGAACTCATGCACACACAAAACATGGAGCTTTTCGGTCGAGTGTTTCACGACAACTCCGCTCTCTACTCCGCTCAGGGAGGCGCAGGATTATCCCTTCGACCCTGCGCGGTGTATCGCGAGGAGATGGACAACCGGCAATCGCCACAAGAGCTCGGTAACCACAGACGTGACAGCGTGTTGATGGTTGACCAGATTTCCCCCACCCTGGCACTTGCCAAACTGCAACTGGAAATGTTCGGTGGGGTCATGCAGGACTACCTGAACCTTGTCTATCTCGACGACCAGTGGTGGGTCATGGCAAAAATGTGGGAGAGGGTAGGCGACGCCGCTTAGTTGTTATGGCCGCCTGGTTGCCCCCGGTGCTCTAGATAGTCAAACGAGGGGAATATTTCCCTGGCGCTGTAGGTTGCCACTAATACGTCCAGTGCAGATCACCTTACGGAATAGGCGGCCATGACCAGAAGCACCGTTAGCCCAGTCGGATTTCACCACGTCACAGCAATCGCCGGTGACCCGCAAAAAAATGTTGACTTTTATCTCACCGGTTTGGGCTTGCGGTTAGTGAAGAAGACGGTGAACTTTGACGACCCCGGCACCTACCACCTCTACTACGGTGACGAGTCCGGTCGCCCCGGAAGCCTGATTACTTTTTTTCCGTGGCGAGGAATCCAGCAGGGTGTCGTCGGGGCAGGTCAAGCCACCCAAACCGCATTTTCTGTTCCAGCTGGGAGCCTTGGCTGGTGGGTGTCACACCTGGAGCGGCTGGGTTTTGCGCCTCGGATCACCTCGAACGGCTCAGATGAGGAACGCCTGTTGGTGTTAGACCCCGACGGTCTCCAGATTGAGCTGGTGGCCACCAATGCTTCTGATCCGAGGGACCCGTGGGATTCGAGTCTTCACCCGGCAGAGATTGCGATTCGTGGCCAACATTCGTCAGTGTTGACAGTGCGAGATCCGGACAAAACTATTGAGTTGTTGACGAGCGACCTCGGCATGCACGTGGTGTCGGCCGCGGGCAACCGCACGAGGCTCGCCTGGGGCGACGGGTTGCCCGGAGCCATCATCGATGTTGTCGGTTCGGGCCTGTCCCCTGAGGGTCTGACTGCAGGGGGAGCCGTTCACCACATCGCCTTCCGTGTCCCCGACCAGGCCACACAAATGGCCTGGCGGGAAGAATTAGTAAGCCGCGGACACCGCGTCACCGAAATTCTTGACCGCAACTATTTCACCTCCATTTACTTCCGTGAACCAGGTGGTGTGTTGTATGAAATCGCGACCGACACCCCAGGGTTTGATGTTGACGAGCCGCTGCTCGAACTTGGTCGGTCGTTGAAGCTTCCGCCCTGGTTGGAACCCAACCGGGAGATGATTGAGGCGAGAGTTGCGCCGTTGAGCGTGCCGGGGTTTAACAACCCCGGAGGTAACGCCGCATGAGTACCGTCACCGACTGGCCACACATTTACCGCGAAGGCAACGCGGAAGGGCCGGTTGCTCTGACCCTTCACGGGACAGGCGGCAGCGAACACGACAGTGTGCAGTTGGCTGACTTGCTTCTGCCCGGCCAACCCGTCCTCTCGCCTCGCGGGACAGTCAACGAACACGGCATGAACCGCTGGTTTGCCAGAGCTGCCGAGGGTGTTTTTGATGTTGATGACGTGATTTTTCGGGCCGGTGAACTAGCCGGGTTTGTTCCAGACGCTCTCGGACATTACGGCCTCACCGGCAGGCCAATTGTTGCCCTGGGTTTTTCTAATGGGGCCAACATTGGCCAAGCACTCGCGCTTCTTCACCCTGGAGTGGTGAACACGGTGGTGGCGTTTTCTGGAATGTATCCGTTTGGGGATCGGGACCCCCTCACCGATGCCACCGGGGTGAAGATTTTTTCTGCCGGCGGAGAGTCTGATCCGATGGCCCCGAATGCGAGCGCCAACCGCCTGGTTGAGGTTGCCCGCTCACACGACGCAGAGGTCACTCGTGTTGTCCGCCCTGGCGGTCACGGTATCACTCAGCACGAGGTCGACCAGGCGTTAGCCTGGTTGGCGGCTGCCCTCTAATCCGACGGTTTTTGCGTAGGCTGGGGGTGTCGGGCAATGCCCGCCCCATCACTCGAGAGAAAGCCTCCCATTATGCCCATGCAAACCCTCAACCCGGCCACGGGCGAGGTCGAAAAAGTCTTTGTTGAACATACCTCCGCAGAGGTGGACCAGCGTATTGCAGAAGCATACGAGGCCCACCTGACGTTGAAAGACACTGACTTTGCGACCAGGGCTGGTTGGATGCGAAAAGCAGCAGACATCATCGAGGGCGAAGCAGACATGCTCGCGGAAATGATGACCCGGGAAATGGGGAAACCTATTGCTCAAGCCAAAGCTGAAGCTCTGAAGTGTGCAAAGAATATGCGCTTTTATGCCAAAAACGCCGAGTCGTTCATGGCTGACGAACCCCTCGCCGACCCGAGTGCTGTCGGCGCTTCCCACGCTTACGTCCGGTACGAACCCCTCGGTGTGGTGTTGGCTGTCATGCCGTGGAATTACCCCCTGTGGCAGGTAGTTCGGTTTGCCGCACCAGCGCTCATGGCAGGAAACACAGGAGTGTTGAAGCACGCCTCCAACGTTCCCCAGTCGGCCGAATATTTGGGCACCATTTTTGAGCGTGGCGGGTTCCCCACAGGGTCGCTCGCAACAGTTTTTGCCCCCGTGGCCCTGGTGAACCAGATAATTGACGACTGGCGAGTGAAAGCAGTGACACTGACCGGGTCGGAACCGGCCGGTCGTGCTGTTGCCGAGCGCGCCGGTCGACAGATCAAGAAAGCTGTCTTGGAGCTGGGCGGTTCAGACCCGTTTATTGTGATGCCGAGCGCTGATCTCGACGCGTCGGCATCAACGGCGGTGACCGCTCGCATGTTGAATAATGGCCAATCCTGCATCGCGGGGAAGCGTTTCCTCATCCACGACGACGTTTACGACCAGTGGCTCGAAAAGTTTGTCCAAAACGTTGCAGCCCTCAAAGTGGGGGACCCGCTGGACGAAGACACCAACGTGGGCCCGCTGGCCACAGCAAACGGTGTCCGTGACATTAGAGAACTCGTCGATGACGCCGTTGAAAAAGGCGCGCGTGTGCTGGTCGGAGGTCACGACATCGACGGCCCCGGCTTTTACTACGCCCCCACGGTTATTGACAACCTCACCGGCTCGATGCGGCTGGTCATGGAAGAAGCCTTTGGCCCGGTGGCAAGTGTGTATCGCTTCTCCACCCGGGAAGAAGCTGTTCACATCGCCAACCAGGTGACATTCGGTTTGGGGTCTGTGGTGTGGACGGGGGAGGAAGACGATGAAGAGTTTTTCATTCCCCGCCTTGACGCGGGAGCAGTCACCATCAACGGCATGACCATTTCCTACCCCGAACTGCCGTTTGGCGGCATCAAAGATTCCGGCTACGGTCGCGAACTCGGCTCACACGGTCTTCGGGAATTCACCAACGCGAAAACCGTCTGGAAAGCTTAGAGACCCAAACGCACCACCACCCTGGGGATAACTTCCCCCGGGCCGTGTCTACGTTTCTTACGCTGTGGGCACCAGGTGAGGAAGGGAAAAGCCATGAACACATTCGAGAACCATCCCGGAGAAAAAGGTGATGTCCCTGGATGGGCTGTCATTGTTATAGGCATATGACGTGTTTTCTGCTCAGTGCGAGTTTCCAGTGAATAGTGCTGGGTTCTCCCGTAATTGCCGAGACAGTCAATCCAGCGAAAACGGAGAGAATATTGTTACAGCGCATATAACTTGCTACTATAATTCCAATAAATATTGGCTATTTTGGTCAGAATTAAAATTTTTCGCCGCATATTAATTGTAAGGAATGGCCATGATTAGCACGAAGACACGTATCGCTCGGTCATTGGGTATTTCAAAAAAGAAAACGGTGTTCCTCCGTTCCGACTTTGACTCTTTCGGCACCTCAACCCGAGTCACCAGAGCACTGCAA
>SKHB01000149.1 GCA_007117135.1 Microbacteriaceae bacterium
GCCGGGGTGGTCGTCGCTCGAGCGTTTGGTGGGGGAAACAAATCTTTGACCAGCCGAGCGGTCACCTACTCGGTGGTGTTGTCACTGGTAACTGGTGTGGCCGTGGCACTGCCGTTTGTGTTTTTCCCCGAAGAGATTTTCAGATTCGTTGGCGCCTCCACCCAAGTGGTCGCGTTGGGTTCTGGCTATTTGGCGGTGATGCTCGCGAGCCTTCCTTTTGGGGTGTTGGCGATGGTGCTGGGCAGCGTCCTGCGGTCAGTGAATCGCTCCAGAAGTCCCATGGTCGCCACCATTGTGATGGTGGTGGTCAATGTTCCATTGGCCATCATCTTGGTCTACGGGGCCGGACCCATCCCCGCCTTCGGAGTTCTCGGAGCAGGCATTGCCACACTAATTTCCTTGGCCGCCCGGGCGATCGTGCTGATGGTTCAGGTGTACCTGGTGTACGACGTCGCAAACTGGAAACTGCCGGTGGGCCGGGCCCAATGGAAGGCCCTCGGGTCACCAATTCTTCGCCTCGCCATACCGCTCGGGTTCACCAGCTTGTCGTGGACGGTCGGAAACTTTCTCTACAACGTCATCATTCAGCAGTTAGGTGACGGGCAGCTCGCTGTCCTCCAAATTGTGTGGGCGTTTTCTGGCGTGTTTGTCGTAGGAAGCTTCGGGTTGGCTACGGCCATCACCGTTTTGGTGAGCCAATCGATTGGCGCGGGGCGGCCAGAGCTCGCCACGGTGTGGATTAAGTATTTGCTCCGAGTGGGTGTCATCACAGGGGTGGGGTTTGCGGGACTCTTCGCCCTCTCGTCGCTACTGTTGCCGGTGTTCTTCCCCGAGTTATCCCGTGAGGTGTTGGGCTTGGCGACAGCAGGTGTTGTGATTAATGCCGTGGTTCAGCCACTGACTGTTCGGATGATTCTCTACGGGGCAGTGTTGCCGGCAGGAAACGACACCACCGGAATTATCATTGGTGACTTTTCTGGCCCCTACCTGGTGGGCATCCCCTTGACGTTGCTTCTGGGGTTCCTCACACCGCTCGGAGTCTTGGGGGCAATCATTGGCAAAGGGGGAGAAGACATTGTGAAACTCCTCGTCTTCGCATACCGCTCCCGGCGCATTCACTGGGAAGAAGTCATGAGGCGCCACGAAGAATCTGTCGTCTCGTTGGGTAACCTTCGAACTGGACCCATCACCATCAACGTTGAATGACGCGGACTCGGCGAAGGCTTACCTAAGACACGACTGACTGGTGTGTCGGAGTTGAAGTGAGCGCCCAGGGGCTGCATGTTTTTCTCCAGCAACTGATCAATATCACCGTTATTGCCATAGGCGCCCAAGGAATACGCTGGGAAACCAATTACGTCAACGCCGAAACGGAGTCCTGCGATGAATATGTCGAGCGTCGCGAATTCTGGCTCGTCCACGAAGGCGTCAACCTGTATTTGACCGCTGCTGGCTGGTTTGGTTGCAGTGTCGACAGTGAGTTCCCCAACGAAGTGAGCTTTGAGGACATCAGCGAACAAGCTGCTGATGCCCACCAGCAGATGATGGGTCGACTCTGAATAACTGCTACCCACTCACCGCCTCACAGGTAGTGACTGTGGGGCGGTTTAGGGAAGCTGCTCGCAAGATTTTTCACGCTGAGTAGTCATAGAGGATGCGAGGGCAGGAGCGGACGTTAGGGACTACCCGCCTAGCGTGGTGCTCTCTTCCAGCAGCTCGTCCCATTGGGACGGCGGGTTACCTGATGCCAGCATTCTGGCAAACACCGAGTACGCATCTGTTCTATTTCCCCTGGCGCGAAGGGACTTGTCATCATTAACCCACCCGTAAATGATGATCTGTGATCGGGAGTCGAATCGAAAAAACAGGCGATAGCGCTCAGCGAACTTTGCCCGACGCCACGCTCGGTGTTGAGCACCCAGAGTGTTTCCCTGTAGCCAGCGGGGATGAGCAGGGTCGTCGGGGATGAGATCGAATATCAGTTTGTTCAAAGTGGCCATTCGTTTCACTTGCGGGTGTGACGAGTACGTCCCCGGGTTCTTTCTCGCAAGCCGGCGGACGTCATTGCTCCACCTCGACCACTGATCCTCAAAGTGAGGGTGGGCAAGCAGCAGCCACCCCTGATAGCGTTCGACGCTCACATCACTCGCTCAGGTGAAAGTCTTCGGTCTCCACGCCTCGGAGCAGATCGTCTAGAGATTCGTCTCGCTGCAACACAGACAGTTTTTCCGGGTGTGTGAGCATGTCGGCTTCAAGGAAAGCCAAATACGCATCAACCACGGGGTCTATTTCCGTGTCTTGCGCTTTCGTCACCTCGACACTGCCACCTTCGTGGATGGTGAACACCAGCTTGTCATCCGGGCCGACAGACAGCGCCTTGCGAACCGCAATGGGAACGGTGAGTTGGCTCTTTGAGGTCAATTTGGCGGTGCTGTCGATTTTTGGCATGGGCCCATTGTAAGGAATATTCCTTACAAGAGCAATATGCTTTCGCATGTCAACTCCTGTGGCTTGGCAAAATGATCGATTCTCCCGGTGACCACGTCACCCCATTGTGACGGGGTTTCTCAGTGGACCTGACTCACACCTCCTGACCTGAGTGCGAACTAGGGGACGTCCGACTAAAGGTTCTCGTGGAGTAGGTTGGGGAACCTTCGAACAGGCCCCATCACGGTGTTTGTCGAGGAGCAGGAAAACCTCGAGGAGTCACGTTAGCGGTCAATCGCGGGGCGAGCCCGGTTCGCGCTTGCTCACCTCTCCGCTAGTGTGAAGAGCGGGTGAGGGAGACCTTCATCCCGCTGCGGCTCAACGATGTGCCTGTCTGAAGCAGAAATTCAGTAACGTTGTCCACCCCCTACCTGACAGGCCCCCTCTGTGACTGCTGTAACCAATTCCCCCGAACCGTCTGACCGCTACCGTATCGAACCAACCGTCTGGCAGGCGCTGAAGTCACCGAAACTGTTGACGAGGGAAGTGTTGGCGGGCCTGGTGGTGGCGTTGGCTCTCATTCCTGAAGCAATCGCTTTTTCGATTATTGCCGGGGTGGACCCCCGCTTGGGGTTGTTTTCTTCGTTCATCATGGCGGTGTCGATTGCGTTTTTAGGCGGTCGGCCGGCGATGATCACGGCCGCGACCGGTGCCATCGCTTTAGTGATTGCGCCCGTTGCCAGAGATCACGGAGTCGAATACTTTATCGCCACAGTGATTTTGGCTGGCGGAATTCAAATTGTGATGGCGCTTTTTGGAGTCGCTAAGTTGATGCGTTTTATTCCCCGGTCCGTGATGGTGGGGTTTGTGAATGCGTTAGCGATTCTCATTTTTACCTCCCAGTTCCCCCAACTCATCGGTGTGCCGTGGATGGTGTATCCGCTGGTCGCTGTCGGCTTGGTGATTATGTATGTGATGCCCCGGTTCACCAAGGTTGTCCCGGCCCCTCTGGTGTCTATTGTGTTGGTGACAGCTGCTGCCGTGGTGTGGAGTATCAACGTGCCCACGGTGGGGGACCAGGGGGACCTCCCCGATGCACTGCCGACGCTGTTTTTACCCAATGTGCCCGTCACCTGGGAAACACTGCAGATTATCGGCCCCTTTGCTCTTGCCATGGCAATCGTGGGGCTGCTGGAGTCGCTGTTGACCGCCAAACTTGTTGATGACATCACCGATACTCGTTCGAGAAAAACCCGCGAAGCACTTGGCCAGGGTGGGGCCAACATTCTCTCCGGACTTTTCGGTGGGATGGGTGGTTGCGCGATGATCGGCCAAACCATGATTAATGTGAAGGCCTCGGGGGCAAGAACCCGAATCTCGACCTTCCTGGCCGGTGTTTTCTTGCTGATTCTTGTTCTGGTGTTGGGTGACGTGGTGGCCATTATTCCCATGGCCGCCCTGGTGGCGGTCATGATCGTGGTGTCGATTGCGACCTTCGATTGGCACAGCATCAAGATCTCCACCATCAAAACACTTCCCAAGAGTGAAATGTTTGTGATGCTCTCCACCGTTGTGGTGACCGTGTGGACACACAACCTCGCCATTGGTGTCGGGGTCGGCGTGGTGGTGGCAATGGTGATGTTTGCGCGCCGTGTCGCCCACTTCACCACTGTCACCCGCGAAATGGTCACCGATGAGTCCGGTGACGAACACGATGGCGAACCAGCAGGTACCGTCCGCTACACAGTGGTGGGGGAACTGTTCTTTGCCTCCAGCAACGACCTCACCACCCAGTTTGAGTATTCGAAAGACCCCCAGAACGTCGTCATTGACCTCTCTTCCTCACACGTCTGGGATGCGTCAACGGTTGTGGCCCTCGACGCTATTGAGACTAAGTACGCCCGCTACGGCAAAACGGTTACCTTTGAGGGCATGAATGCCGCCACCACCGCCTTTCACACTCGTCTCACCGGTGAATTGGGTTCAGGCGTATAGCTGTCCATACCGCTCGTCGTCAGACGTCGCTGGTTGTCAACACGTTGAGCCAGATGAAAACAGTGGAACTCAGCAGGCGAAACCTGACCGAGAAGGGACA
>SKHB01000038.1 GCA_007117135.1 Microbacteriaceae bacterium
GAGCACGTTTGTCCAAAGTACGGAAATTGCTTCTTCTGTCCATACGGGGCCTAATTTTTCCCAGAATGCCTCATCCACGGGCCGATGCCCCACAACGGAATCGTGCTCCAAAAAGTAAGTCGGATCTGACCCAAGAATTCGGCTGAACAGGGAAACCGTGTGGCCCGTGAGTAATTTTTGTAATAAGTTGCTTATATCACTTGTAAAAACCGGTCGTTCAGGTGGGGGTACGTGAAGATACAATGATGGCCCGCCGCTCAGGAGAGATAAAAAGTACACATCCCACCTTACATGAATCAATGTGTGTCCTTTTGCTTTTGTTGTTCCCTCGGCTCTTGCGCTTCACCTGCACTTTGTATCGACGGAGAATCCTGACCGTGCCGTTGCAGCAGCGCATGTACTTCCCGACGATCCTGAGGCGAAGTATCGGTACAACGCATTCCCACAGTCCCTTCTCGAACCTGATGCGCAAGCGATTCTCCCCAGTGGCGCGAAATGTGGGTAAGAACTTCTTCTCGGAGAGTCCCATCTTCTATTCCTTCCTGAATCTCAAGAAGTGTTCTACTCTGATCTATCATATCTATCAGTAATTCTACCTGGCCGGTGCCTTGATCATAGATCAAATCAAGCTGATATTTTGGCATGTGTGTTACCCTCCAAGAAATTCTTAAGCATCTTTACGTGTACCAAAAGCCTACGTACGAACAAGCGGTGTGTTTTAAGAGTCAGACCCAATGTTCTAACGGGGTCCTCGATGATCATTTTCCGATGGCCCCTACCTGGCGAGATGGTATCTTCTATACCTTGCGGACCGATAGTAATTTCCTGCCAACGAAGACCATCTTGTACATCCGGTTCGGAGAATCGAATTTCACCATCAGAATTAGAATTCAGTTGCCGAGTTCTCAATAACAGCAGTTGGTTTAATGACCGGCACAGGTCTGTCTGCGCCGTCAATATTTGCACGATTATTTGTATCCGGTCTTTTTCAAAAAGGTGTGTTGCAAGGTATACGCTTAGCTCAAGCCACACCAGAAGACGTGCCAGGACGCGAACATTACCACCAAACTTTCGCGCATCAATGTGGATACGAATCCTTCTCCGAATGACCCGGTCTACCCCCTCCTCTTTTTTTAGATACAGCAACTGACTCTCCAGGTACTTTACGTCGAAAAAATCGATCGAATCGTCATCTTCCTGATATGCTAATTCCGATGCGAGTAAAGCCGACCATGATCCTTCCCCTCGTACTTCCAAGTCACTGTAGCCACCGGTTACCTGCAAGTGGGGATCGGCGAACTTCACCAACTGATCGGATGTATCTGTGAGAGGTTGGATACTGCCAAGAGATCGAACGGCACTGATATAACTCTGATCCCACTGCCGGTGGACTTCTTCCAAAAATACCGTAGAAAGCAATTCGGGGCGCTGTACTTTCAACTTTTGGGTCATTCCAAAATTCCATAGATTCCGGCTACGAGAGCGAAGAGCTGTGCGTTGCTCATCAAAATACGCATCAAACATATTTTGCAGCTCTTCTGATGACGAGTCATGGCCGCTTGTTGACAAAAAAACACTTTCAGTTTCAGGCAGAACACCCCAATGAAATGAGTCGGACCTGCCCAGATCGAAATAATCCAAGAGGTAAGCAATCCGATCACAGTACCCATGATGGTCATCTGCTAATGACCCAGCACTGGAAAAAATGGGGAAAATTTGGTTCCATACTGGTAACGCAAAAAAGTTAATGCGTTCAACAGTACCTGTTCGTCCGGGTAAACGGACAGCATTCCCTCGCCCTTGTAACCGATCAACCAGCGCCGCGAGGAAGCCCGGGGACAAAGAGCTGAAGCCACGGGCAACGAGGCTTTGCCAGAGGTAGTACACTAAACTACCAAGATTACGAAAGCCCTCGAGTTCTAAATCCTTTAAATACACAACTGGTTGTTGGTAAGTATCAAGAAACCTCATTCGGAATCCCCATTCCGAGCAAACGTTCTCGAACGTGCAACTCTAACCGTCGGATTTCCCCAAAATCATTGCCCGCGTATGCCAAAATAGAAAGGTTTTCCGGTGTGATTTCTTCCCTGGGAGAAAAAACGACCGCGTCCGCGAGTACTAACTTGGCAAGTTTTATGAGTTTACGATCGGTAATGGAAACATCTTCCTCATCCTTTATCATTGCAACAAGGCTCCGGAAGAGCTGGTCAACTTCTTTATTTCCAAAAATCCCATCAACCTCGCGGGAACACCGGGCCATAACTGTTTCTCGTAGATAATTATTGATTATCTGAAAGTCTTCAAGATTACAACCTATGTCGGGCAACCCACGCAGTGTCTGCCGACTCTCGGCGTTCGCATCCAAACTAAATCCAACCTTTATGAGCTCGTCAAAATGATCGTCTTGAACCGGGCGAGTCTCCATCTTAAGCACAAAGCGGTCTTTCAGAGCATCAAACTCACCGAATGTCGGAATTTCGTTACTTGCAGCAAAGAGCATCTGCAGGGGTACCTTAACGGGCTTTCCGTCCTGATAGAACTTTTTCTCATTAATTAACGTTAGCAGGATGTTTAGGATCGCTGAGTTTGCCTTGAATATCTCATCCAAGAACGCTATCCGTGCCTCTGGCAATTGCCCCGTCGTTTTGCGAATATAAACACCGTTCTTGAGCTTCTGAATGTCCACAGGACCTAATATTTCACCAGGCTCGGAATATCGCGTAAGCAAGTACTCAAAATACTCACCATCTTCTACGCCAAGAGCAGCGCAAAAGGTTGAAATGAGCAAAGACTTTGCTGTTCCCGGGGGCCCAATGAAAAGCATGGGTTCTTGAGCAACCATAGCGGTGATCATCGTTCGGATTACGTTTTTGCGACCGATAAATACCGACTCTAAACCTGCGGCCAGTTGCAGTATTCGCTCTTTCGATTCTCTCAAGTTCATTTCTTCACCTCTTCTTTCCATTGCGCAACCAGTTCGCTGAATGAACGGTTCAGTAAATGTCGTGCACACTGAACCCAACGGCTCCGTCGTTGTAATTCACCGATACTAACGATAGATTCCCGTGCGGCTGACGAGTATAAAACACTGCCTTGCATCACTGTCACGATCAAAGCCCAGTCTTCTATAGTACCTGAAGCGATGCGCAAACTCGCGAGCTTTTCACCCAAAACTTCAAAGTACTTTCGCTTCTCTTTATCCGGGGCTTGCCATATGAGCATGAGTACAAACAACCAGCCTTGGCGAGCAATCACCGAGTCGGGGTAGTGTAAATGACGAATTAATACCGGGATCCACTGTTTCCGCAGGGTGGCTTGGTCTTCTGTCCTTTCAGAATACATGAGCAGGAGAGCTAGCCTCAGCGCTATATCCGCACAATCTAATGGTTCGTCTCCCACGGCTTCAGGCATAGCGACAAGAATCCTTTTAAACTCCTTCAGCGTACCGAACACACGGCTCAGGTCAAGAAGAATCTTATTGTTCATTATTGACTGCGTCGCATTGAGCTCTCGGGGAAATAACGTTTCCCGGCCTTCAATTCCTTGGTCTACCTTGCCTTGGTAATTGGATAGCAATCGGTCCAATACCGCCTCCCCCGGGATATACGAGAACAGCTGAGCCGCATTATCACGCTCTGAAGAAAAGGTTGCCAAAACTCGTAGGGTCTCCATCCACTGTTGTAGTCGCGCGCTGTCACTACTAAGATTGCCGGTCTCAATCCACGTTTCAAGCGTGGATAATTCCTCGGATTCCGCAGAAAGCTCAGGAGGTTCCCAGGCGTATAAATTTTCGATATTTCTAACGCGAAGAAGTTGCGTTAGCTGAATCTCTGCGAATGCGCGCGGTGCGTCCGCCAGTTGACCAGCTACGAGATTCCATAATTGCACACTTTCATCCGTCCACTCAGCACGAACTATCATTTGTTCTCGCGTCGACGGATCTATCTCTCCATATGGATGTCCTTGACCAGTGAAGAAGTCTCTAAACATCTGCTTTTGCAACGTTGTAAACTGGTTTTCCTCGTTGTAATCAAGACAGAGAAGGGCAACAGCGGCATAATGTGGTTCTGCTGGCAAGTGACGTGATTCAATTTCTGCAAGTCGCGTTGCGAAGTCACCAGTTGCCTTTTGCGATTGCCAGTATGGATGTAAATGGTAGCGATTCCAACCCACTGGGAATGTATCTAACGGCATAGCTTCAGCCCAAGAAACGAGACTTTGAACCCGATCACCCAAGGCGTACTGTAACGCGGAGATCTGCGCAAAAACCTCAGCGTCAACCTCCGATTCTCTCGCTGCTGATAACAACTCGGTTATCTGTTGCTGTGCTGCATCGCGCTGCATTGCCTCCGCATTCACGAAGATATCAAGCATGTAAGAACTCTGACTTTGCTTCTTCCGCGGTACTTCATCGGATTTCCGATTTTTCTTTTGCGAGCCACGATTTCCAGC
>SKHB01000087.1 GCA_007117135.1 Microbacteriaceae bacterium
TGGCGGGGTCGGGGCCAAGCTGTCGGCCGAGCCGCATTAGTCGGCCGTTGACGACCCGCAACCCCACCCCAGGCTCGACCGCCACCTCATGCCCGTCCCGGCGGATCTCCAGGTGGGTAAACCCCCGGCGAATATCTACCAACACCCCATCGGTAACACCCTGCCCAGACAAACTGGTCCCGCCCGAGCGAAACGTCACCGGCAGGCGTCGCCTTGTTGCCTCCGCCAAAACACCCACTACGTCTTCGGTGGTGCTAGCCCTGACGACAGCGTCAGGGATCAGCAGAAAGTGTGAAGCATCATGGGCAAGCGCATGGCGGGTAATGAGGTCAGTGGCGAATGCGGCGGGGGCTTGAACGTCAGTGACCATGTTGGGAGAGTGCTCTCTTCGTCTAGGTGTTCGCGATACTACAGATTGTTGTCGTCCTGTGGGGACGGTTTCCGACTCTGATGTTGGCGGGGGGAGGCTAGTTCATCGGATACTTGACTCTCTTTGCCCGCTCGAATTTGTGCAACTAGTTTGGGAAGCTGCGCCAACTCTTGCGGGTCGGTCAGAGCTGAGCCCAGGGCGATGGTGTGAACACCGGCTTCTCGCAGAGGGGCGACGTCCGCCACGGTGAGACCGCCAGTTGCAACGAAGGACACCTCCGGAAAGGGGCCCCTCATTGCGCGGAACCATCCTGGCCCGAGGTGACTGGCCGGAAACGCTTTCAGCCATGTCAGGTCAGCCCGAACCGCAGTGTGCACTTCGGTGGGGGTTGACACACCGGGGAGGGATGGCAAGCCCCTCTTTTTGGAGTGCCGCACCACCTCCAGGTCTAAACCCGGGCTAACGGTGAATGCAGCACCCGCGGATGCGGCATCATCTACATCTGCGAGGGTCGTTACTGTGCCCGCTCCAACAACTGCGGGGCCGAGCTTCTTCAAGGCGGCGCTGACTGCTTCGAGAGCTTCAACATCAGACCGAGACTGCAGGGTTACCTCGATAACACCAATGCCACTGTCCCACGCCAACGTTGCTAGCCGAACGCCTTCTTCAGGACTGACGCCTCGAAAAATCGCCATCAGGGGATGGGGGCCAAATAGTTGACCAACACTGTCTCGCGGGAGGGCGCTCATGAGATTTCTTCTTTGCTCGTCACGGGAAGATCAGTTACTGACAGGAGTGTCTGTGCGGCGCGCTCGTGCCCTAAACGTAGTCGTGACTCACTAGATAAGCCTCGAAGTATGCCGCTGAGATAGCCAGCGGCAAACGCATCACCGGCTCCTATTGCTTCGACGACATCCACGGAGAGAGAAGCAACGAAAACTTCTTCCGACCCCTGGAACTCCACGGCTCCTACGGAGTCGTTTTTGACAACAACGCGCCCAACGTTGGGGAGGAGAGCGCGCACCTCCCCTGGAGTTGTGCATCCCCAGACCCTGCTTGCTTCATCTAGCCCAACAAAAATCATGTCGGCCAGTCGGCACAGCTCCAGAAGGTGTTTTGACGCAACATCCACAGGCCATAGAGCGGGTCGATAGTTCACATCGACGCTCACGATGGCCCCGGCCTGCCGCGCCCGGCGGGCAATGTCGAAGGAAAGTTCTCGGCAGCTGTCGGAGAGTGCGGGTGTAATGCCTGTGAGATGAACAACGGACGCGCTCTCGAGAACGAGGTCTGACACGGCCTCTGGACCCAATCGGGACGCCGCAGACCCTGATCGGTAGTAATAGACGCCCTGGCCTGGGTCTTTCACATACAGTCCAGTCGGAGCGCCAGTGTCTATCTTGACGTTCGCCATATCGAGACCAGCAAGGGTGAGTGTTTTGAGAAGCCGTCTGCCTAAAGCATCGTCACCGACAGCACCGAGCCACATCACTCGGTGACCCAGTTGGTGGAGGTGGACAGCGACGTTTGACTCGGCACCACCGACATGAAGTCCGAACGTTTCAGCGGCCTCGACACTCTGTGATTCTTGTGGAGTCACAAGAATCATCGACTCTCCGACAGTGACTACATCTAACGATTTGTTCTGGGAGGACTTCTCTCGGGGGTTCATGACTGACTCAAAGTGACGTGACACTGCTCCTACGAGCGGTCAAAGTAGAGTGAATTGATTCCGGAGTCCACAGGGAGCACAACACCGTTGGTAGAGCCGGCGAGCGGGCTGAGGAGATAACTGATTGCTTCGGCAACTTCTTCCGCGCTGACCAAGCGTCCGTGAAGCTGTCGCGCTACCAGCTTCTGGCGTTCCAGGTCCGGGTCATCTGCTTGACTGAGCAGCCGAGAAACCCACGGCGTTTCAGTTGTGCCAGGTGAAACCGCGTTCACGCGGAGGCCTTGCTTCAAGTAGTCAGCGGCCATTGCCAGGGTGAGTGACACGATTGCACCTTTTGTAGCGCTGTAAAGAACCCTGTTGGGAAAACCGGTTGTAGCGACAATTGACGCAACATTCACGATTGCCGAGTCAGGGAAGGTGAGCAGGTAGGGAACCACCGCCTGTGTCACGCGAACGGTTCCCATCACGTTCGTTTCTAACACCCTCTGCCACTCGGCGTCGTCATTCTCTAATATGGTCCCGCCTGCGCCAATTCCTGCAGCATTGACGAGCATGTTGATCCCGCCCCAGTTCTCAACGGTTGCTTGTGTGGCATTGCCTATTGCTAACCGGTCGGTGACATCAACGGTGTGAGACATCACCTGTTCGTGGCCCGGGGAAAATGGGCTGAGGTCAAACGATGCAACCCGGGCTCCACCCTCGACGAGTTTTTCGACAGTGGCTCGGCCGATTCCCGATGCCCCACCGGTCACAATGGCAACTTTGTTTGTAAACGGCTTCATAGCCTTTCCTTTCATGATTGACGAGAGACCCGCTGGGTCTGATGCCCCAAGCCGTCAATCGACATGCTCACTTCATCACCGGCGTCCAAGTAGGGGAATCTCCCCGAGAGGGCTACTCCCTCTGGGGTGCCGGTAAGGATGATGTCACCAGCTTCTAAGACAGTGAATTGACTCAGGTCTCGCATAATCTGCTCGACGCTAAAAATCATGTCTTCGGTATTGGAGTCTTGGCGGGGTTCACCGTTCACCCAGGATCGTAATTGCAGCGAGTTCGGTGACACTTCAGAGGCGGGTACAATCGAGGGCCCAAGAGGGAGAAAACCTGGCCCGCTTTTCCCTTTAGACCACTGGCCTCCCGATACTTCGAGTTGCCAGTAGCGGTCTGATAGGTCGTTGGCTAACGCAAAACCAAAAATGTATTCGAGCGGATTGTCTTGTGATGTGAGTTGCCATGCGGTCTTTCCCACGATAATCGCTAGCTCCACCTCCCAGTCCACTTTGGTAAATCCAGGACCAAGAATGATGTCATCGTTGGGCCCAGCAAGCGTGTGTGGTGGCTTGAAAAAGATGACGACATTTTCCGGCGGTTCGGCGCCCCCCTCGGCAGCGTGCTTCGCGTAGTTCATCCCGACGCAGTAGACCGCACCTGGCCTGCTGATGGGTGCACCAATCCTCAAAGACTCAGCATCGGCCAGTTCCGGCAGTTTGTGAGCGTGTGACAACACCTCTGACGAGTTCGTCGTAGCGATGAAATCAGGCGTGATGTCGCTGGTGAGCGGTCTGAGATCTCGGATGACACCGTCGTGGATGACAACGGGAATCTCTTGACCGGCTTCGCCTCGTCGCTGAAACTGCATAGAGTGTGTGCCCTTTCTTGGTGTTAGTGGCTGGGATGTGGGTCGAGGCTAATGGAAACTTCAGAGGTGAGAGTCTCCCCGGCGTCAAGTGTTGTTCCGGGGCCGCCTCGTTCGTAACCGGCGGGGCCGAACCCCGAACCTGGCAGAATATTTGCCGGTTCCACGGCGACCGAGTAGAGCCGTTGAAACCATGGCCATGTTTGCATTGCGTTTGCTTCAATCCAGAACCATGTGTACGGGAAAACGGCCGCATCCCATGACACGGTGGCCGCCAGCTGCTTGGTGGGACTCACGAAAGTCACTGACGCGTTTTGGTCGCGCCCGCCCTCCGGCACAAATTCAGTGAGCGCCCCGAACAAGCTGTCACCACTGCCCGGTCCGGGCAGTGACACAGAGTTGGGCAGGGGTCCTGACGGCAAGATGTCAGTCGGAGCGCCCGTGGCGTTTGGTCGGGCTAGCGAGCCGGGGTTGTCCGAATCCGCAATGAATCGGCCGGCGGTGGTCACCAGGTAGCTAGATTCGTCGAGGAAGTGATGGCCGAAAGCAGGATGTTGGCACAACCGAAAGGCCGTCGGTTGTGGCGAAAGGTTGGAAATGCGGTCAATTACGGTGAGACGGGACTGCTTTACGGTCACAGTGCGGTGAACGTGTATCGGTGCTGTCAGAAGTGATGTGTCCAGTTCGCAGCGGTCGGCGGTCTGCTCACGAACCGCCCAGGATGCCAAGGATGCTTCCCCATGAAAACCTTGATGGGCTCCCTCCCACTGCCGCTCTGGGCCGGCGTTTGGCAGCAGCACTTGCCACCCGCCGGGGTAACCATTGATCCACTGGGTCATCGAGTCACTCCACGACGACTGGCTGTTGGTCACATCCCCAGTGGGGGATTCCGCGAAAACATTGATGCCGGTAGGTCGGTGTATCAAGCGGGTGATGTCAGCACCGCGGTTCGGTGTGATCTGCACTTCAATGGTGTCTGTACTGAGGTGAATGGTCATCTGGTCACCCGGCAAAAGGCACGACGGGGATTCCACGCGCAGGCATTCCGGCGATTTCGAAGATGGAGCCCGCATCGGGATCGGTCGCGGGGTCAAGCCCAATTGCGGCAGAGGTGACCCACAATTTGTCTAACTCGGGGCCAACAAAAGCGCATGAGGTCGGCTGTTGTGTCGGCATGGCGATGCGGGAAACAATCGTCCCATCCGGAGAGAATTCTGTCAGTTGAGCTGAACCAAATTCTGCTATCCAGATATGGCCCCGGGTGTCCATTGCGAGCCCATCGGGTAGTCCGTCGAACGCTTCAGGCCCAGCAAACAGGGTCGGATCTCCCGCGATCGTCGACGACGTAGGGTCAAAGGGGAACTTCAGCAAAATTTTTTGCATACTGTCCACCACATACATGGCCGTGTTGTCGGGGCTCCAACCAATTCCGTTGGGGAGCGTCAAGCCAGTATGGACGACGGTAGCGTCCCAGTTTTCATCGAGCCGCCAGAGCGACCCTTCACCAGGGATGAAATCAATGGTGTTGCTTCCTGCCCAAAACCGGCCAGCGGCGTCAGTTTTAGCATCGTTCATCCGGTAGTTTTCGCCGAGAAGGTCGAGTGTGTGAGTAATGCCCCAGTTCTTGTCGAATCCAACAAACCCTGACTCCACTGCGGCCAGCATGCCCCCGCCTAAGCGCGGTACAGCTGCGCCGATCATCTCCTTGTAACCAAAAGTCTCAGTGTGTCCGGTGGTGTAGTCAGTAGTCAGTATCTTTCCCGGGGGAATGTCGACCCAGTGAACGAGGTTGTCGCCGGGAACCCAGAAGGGGCCCTCGCCAACTTCGGCGGAGGCTTTGACGATGACGGTGGGGTTGTTCATGGCTTTCCTTTCGGGTGGTGATGATTCTTCGCCGAGAGAGCTAGTCGCTGAAATAGTCCGGGAACAGAGAGCGGTGGTCTTCGATGGTGTGGAAGATGCGGGTAGCGTGCCGCTCAATCACTTCAACTCCTAATTTTTCGTCGCGTGTGCGCAAGCAATCAACGATGAGTTGGTGTTCTTCAACGAGGACCGGGTTGCTCATGACCCGGGGAAGGCTGAGGCGGCGTAAACGGTCAAGATGAATCTTGGTACGGCGCACGACATCCCAAATTTTGCCCAGGCCAGCGAGCTCGAAAACGTTTTGGTGAAGCTTTTCGTCGGTCTCGAAGAATGTTTCAACGTCGCCGCTTTCGGCGGCGACTTTGTTAATGTCGACGAGTCGTTGAATCTCAGTAGTGTCAGGTGCTCCGTCTCGAATGGCCCGTTTGAACGCACTAGTCTCCAAAGCGCTTCGGATAAAGGCAGCCTCTTCCACTTCTTGTAGTGAGATGGGGGCAACATAGCTTCCAACCTGGGGTTTGACTGTGACGAGCCCCAAGTCGACCAAACGCGCGATAGCTTCACGAACCGGAGAGCGGCTGACATCTAACCACTCCGCGACAGTTGGTTCGGAGATGGGGGCGCCGGGAAGAAGGCGAAGGTCACGAATTGCTTCGGTCAGTGTTTCGTAGACCGAGTCAGAGATTCTTCGTGGAGCCCTCGCAGGAGTTAAGCGGCTAAGAGTAATCGCAGGAGAGGACCGCCCGGAAGGGTTCTTTCCCGGCGGCGTATTGAGGGGCTGAGTTGATTCCTGTGCAACCACAGAGGAAAAAGTATCACAAAATGGTTAACTTGTATACTTGTATACTTGTTTACTAGTATGCTGGCCAGTACCACTCCACGCGGGGCAACCCGCACACTTATCAAAGGAGATAAATTCATGAGAATCACCAAGTTCTTGGGCTCTGTGGCGGGCACCGCTGCTGTCGCCCTCGCACTGTCTGGTTGTGCCGGAGGTGGCACCACCGAGGCGCCCACAGCTGAAACAGATACTGGCGGCACCACAACAACGGAGGAGGCCCCTGCACTCGAAGGCCTCACTGTTGGGCTCATTATGTTGCAGGGTGACACCTACTTCCAGGGAATTCAGGCAGGGCTTGAAGAAGCCGTGGCTGCCGACGGGGGAAGTGTTATCCCGGGTATTTCCAACGGAGACCCCGCACAAGAGTTCCAGCTCGCGCAGAGCATGATTCAAGCGCAGGTCGATGCAGTACTAATGCAGCCGGCGGCTGATGAAGCTTCTCTGCCCGCTATGCAAGCTGTTCGTGAGGCTGGAATCCCGCTCATCTGTTACGGAAACTGCCTCGGCGTCACCGCTGATCCAGCCAACGTTGACGGAAGCATCATGTCTGACAACACCGCTCTGGGAACCGGAACCGGTGCGGCAGCCGTAGCCTACATCCAGGCTAACTTGGCCGACGAAGCCACTATCGACCTGGCTATTTTGAACTGTGACTTCGCATCTGCGTGTACTCTGCGTAAAGCCGGCTTCCTCGCCGAGCTTGAGGCAGCGGGCATCGACGTGAACGTAGTCACTGACCAGGAAGCGTACCTCATTGACGCTGCCACACCCGTCGCGCAGAACATCCTCGCGGCAAACCCCGACATCGACATGATGTGGGCATCTAACGAGGGTGGAACTGCTGGAGCCGTGATTGGTACTGCAGGCAGTGGCTTGCCAGTGTTCGGTACCGACATTTCGGTTCAGATTGGTGAGTTCATTCTCGACGACAGCGGCTCCCTCCAGGCCACCACCGGCCAGGACCCCTTTGGAACAATCAAGGGTGCCTACGAAATGGCCAAGACAGTGATCTCAGGGGGAACTCTTTCCGAGTTCAACGTTGAGGTCCCCGGAATTGTCTACGATCGAGCCAACCCGGCTTCGACCGAAGCATTCCTTGCTGACAACTAAGCCAGCAATCTGACAAAGTGGGTGGGGCGGGGAGTGCGTCTCCCCGCCCCTCCCCCTCAAAGAAGAGGAAAAGCGTGTCGCATACAGTTTTCGCCTGTCAAGGCTTGTCGAAAAGTTTTGGCCCCGTCAAAGCGCTCAACGACTTCTCCATATCTCTCAACGAAGGTGAGGTGCGCGCACTTCTGGGAAAGAATGGTGCGGGCAAATCGACCCTCGTCAACCTCATCTCCGGCTCCTACCAGCCCGATAGCGGAACCATGGTGCTCGATGGCGAGCCAGTCGTCTGGTCGGGGCCCCGCGCGGCTCAAAGCGGTGGCGTAGCGGTCGTGCACCAAGAGTTCAGCCTCGTTCCGGGGCTCAGCGTGTCGGAGAACATTACGCTCGGCCGATGGCCCAAGAAGGCCGGCCTCATCGATCGCCGGCAGGAGAGACAATTGGCCAAAAAAGCTCTTGGACGTCTTGGTGTCGAGATTCCTTTGGCCGCTTTAGTTGGTTCATTGCCGCTCGCAGAACAGCAAATTGTTGAAATTGCCAAAGCTCTCGTGGAAGAGCCCAAAGTGTTGATTCTCGACGAACCCAGTAGCGCACTGAATTCACGCGAAGTGGAGGCGCTTATTGCGCTTGTCCGGAGACTAGCGGAATCAGGAATGACCATCATTTATGTATCCCACCGGATGAAAGAAATTCCGTTGGTTGCCGACACATTGACCATCCTGAGGGATGGTGACGAAGTCATCACCGATGAGGTGTCACGGGTGACATCTGAACAGGTCGCGGAATACATCAGCGGCGAGCAGACGGCGAAGGCCACGTTCGAGAAGAGAGATCGTCGGAGCGAACCCGCCGTCTTGGAAGTTCGTGACCTTCATGTGTCAGACCGTGTGCACGGGGTGAGCTTCACCCTGCACAAAGGTGAAGTCCTTGGCTTGGCCGGCCTTCTGGGTTCGGGGCGAACCGAAATACTGCAAGCGATATTTGGCATTCAGCCGACCGCGGAAGGCCACGTCATCGTCAATGGTGTTAAATATCGGCGCCGAACAGCGAGAAAAATGCTGAACAAGGGAGTGGCATACATCTCGGAAGACCGGAAAGGTTCAGGAATTGTGCCACAGCTGGGTGTGGGGGAAAACATTTTGTTCACCGCCCGGGGCCGCGTGCTTCCAAAAGTGTGGATTAACTCGGACAAAGAGTCCGCACTCGTTGATGAAGCGTTTCGAGGAACCTCAATTCGGGCATCTTCACCCCTCCAAGAAATTGGGACCCTGTCAGGGGGCAATCAACAAAAGGCAGTTATTGGGCGGGCTCTCGTCGCCGACATGAAAGTGTTGCTGCTTGACGAACCCACTCGGGGCGTTGACGTTCAGGCCAAGGCACAGGTCTATTCGATTGTTCGAGGGCTCGCAGATAAAGGCGTGTCATCGATTTTCGTCTCCTCAGAACTAGAAGAAATTGCCGAAGTGTGCGATCGGGTACTGGTTTTGCGGGACGGTTACATTCGCGAAGAAATCATCGGCAACGATGGCACCCCAGAAAAAATACTTGCACTAGCCATGCAGCAGGAGGGAAACAATGTCTAATTCGGGAGACAAACCCAACATCTTTGGTGAGATTTTTCACCGGGTGAGAAACTGGCAAAGCTTTGGCTTGTTTATCGCCCTGATTGTCCTCTACGTGATTTTTTCGGTCTCGACGCCCATCTTCTTCACTCTTAGTAATCAGTTAGCTATTCTGCAAAACGCCGCCTTCTTTGGCATCGTGGCCTTCGCAATGACACTGGTTATTGTCTCGGGCGAAATCGACATTTCTGTCGGCTCGATGGCGGCCCTCTCGTCATCGATGCTCGGGGTTTTGGCCATAAACCAGGGGATTCCCTTTCCTGTTGCGGTGATTTTGGTGATGGTCCTAGCTCTTCTCTTCGGCGCGTTTACAGGCGTCATGCGAGCCTATTTCGGCGTCCCGACCTTTATTTCCACCCTGGCCATGTATTTCGTCCTGCGTGGTCTTGCGCGGCTTGTTACCAATAACTTCCCCATTCCGATTCCCAGTGACGAATTCTTTTACTGGGGAACAGGGCGAATTTTCGGCATCATTCCGGTTGCCGCCATTTATCTGCTTATCGCCGCGGTCGCCATTGGAATCATTGCGCAACGAACGGCCTTTGGTCGATCCCTTTATGCGGTTGGCGGCAATCTGAAGGCGGCGACACTGTCCGGCATTCCCGTCAAGCGGGCAAAAATCCTTGTGATGACTATTTCCGCGGGCTCCGCGGCAGTGGCCGGCCTATTGCAAAGCGCTCAACTGTCGTCGGGCAACAGCACTATTGCCATTGGTTTAGAGTTCGACGCGATCGCGGCAGCGATTATCGGGGGAACCCTGCTTACTGGAGGTAAGGGAACCATAGTGGGCACCGCCATGGGAATTCTCATCATTGCGGCTTTGCTCAACGGCATGGTCCTTCTTGGAGTCAATCCCTACGCCCAGCAGGTTGTCCGTGGCGCCATCGTGTTGGTGGCGGTGTTGGTCAATGTGTGGCGAACCCGCCGAGCAGAAATGTAAGCGTCCGAAAGAATCACAAAGAAAGTACACGCTCCATGAACACACCCACCTCTGATACGGTCTTGAAACTTGTTCAAGAAAAGCTCTATACCGCCGTCGTCGGCGATGTCTTGGACACGCTTGGTCGAGCTCAGCAGTTCCTCCCACCCGCGCTGTCTCCCCTCATTCCGACGGCCACGATTGCTGGCCGGGCGATGCCGGTGGCGGTAAGCGATGTATATGGGCCCCAGACGAAGCCATTCGGGCTCCTCACCGAAGCCCTTGACCAGTTGGAGAAAAACGAGATTTACATTTCCTCGTCAATTACCCAGCCGGTCGCCCAGTGGGGAGAGATTCTCACGGCCACTGCTCAGCAACGAGGGGCGGTCGGAGCAGTGGTCAATGGCTACTACCGCGATACCAGGCAAATTCTTGAGCGCAAGTTCCCCGTCTGGGGCCTTGGCTCCTACGGGGCAGACGCATCGATCCGTTCCGCGGTCAGGGATTTTCGAGTCCCCATTGTGATCGGTGCAGTCACGATACACCCCGGAGACCTTATCGTCGCCGACATCGACGGTGTTGTCGTTATCCCGCAGGACGTCGAAGACGACGTCATCCGTATTGCGCTGGAAAAAGTCTCCGCGGAAAACACTGTGTGCCAAGAAATCGACAAGGGAAGCAGCGCGACAGCCGCCTTCGAGCGGCACGGAGTGCTCTGATTCATTCCGCAGCAGCGCAGAAAGGACAGTAATGACTCACACCGCTCGTCACACAGGAAAAGTTGCTGTCGTCACCGGCGGCTCCGAAGGTATTGGTCGAGGTGTCGCCAGGCAGTTCGCTCGAGACGGGGCGTCAGTTGTGGTCCACGGACTCGACCAAGAATCAGTCGATGACGCCGTCGGAGAAATGCAAGCACTCGGAGCTCCCGCCACCGGTTTCGCCGGAGATGTGTCATTCGACGAGACCCATACCGGGCTTGCCGCTCATGCGCTAGAAGCGTTTGGCCGAGTTGACCACCTGGTCACTTCAGCAGGAATTCAGGCATATGGTGACGCGCTGTCCACCTCCGCCGAAGATTTTGACCGTGTCATGTCCATAAACGTGCGGGGGGTGTTTTTGAGCATTCACGCTCTGATTGAACACATTCGCGCAAACAGCGGCACCATCTCCCTGATTTCGTCCGTGCAGGGGATCGCGACGCAAAATAACGTCGTTGCATACACCACATCAAAGGGTGCTCTCAACGCCATGACACGTGCTCTTGCTGTCGACGAGGCGGAATATGGGGTTCGCGTGAACGCCATTCTCCCCGGCTCAATTGATACGCCCATGCTTCGAAAGTCCGCTACTGAGTGGTCCGACGGGACGTCGGAGGGCATTGAGGCTGTTTTGGCTGACTGGGGTCGCGTTCACGCTCTTGGCCGGATTGGCCAACCTGATGAGATCGGAGCCTTGTGTTCATTTTTGGCCAGCGATGAGGCCGCCTTCATTACCGCGGCCGAAATTAGAGCAGATGGTGGCCTTCTTGCCAGAATCGCCGCCAGTTTGCCCGTCAAAGACTAACCCCATATCAAGAGTAAGGACACCCATGATTAAACTCAGTGAGTTTTTCGCCCCCAGACCCGAGAACTCGTGGAAGCTGATAAAGCAAGCGGGAGTGGACACGGTTGTCGGAATCTTGAACGGTGGCGAACAAGATCAGCGGATGTTTGCCTCGGTAGGCAGCGAGGGCTGGACTCCTGATGACCGAGATGAGGTGCCCTGGAGCTACGAGGCGCTCAAGCACAACGTAGAAATCTACGAGAAATGGGGCTTCACCATGGTCGGGACAGAAGACACTGCCCCGATGGACAAGATTCGGCTTGGCCAAGACGGTCGCGATGAACAAATCGACAACTTCATTGAACAAATTCGAGCGCTGGGGAAACTGGGCATCGAAGTGATGGCCTATAACTGGATGGCCCTGAGTAGCTGGGGGCGCACAGACATAGCTATGCCGGACCGCGGAGGCGCACTTGTCACCGGGTACAACCAGGCGGTTGGCCAAGCGCGAGACAGCCTGCTTGAACCGGGGCAGGTCACCGCAGAAGACATGTGGTCAGCGTTGGAGTACTTCCTCAAAGCCGTTGTTCCCGAGGCTGAGAAGGCCGGTGTTCGACTTGCTCTCCACCCAGACGACCCCCCGCAGTCTATTGATCGGGGAGTGCCGCGCATCATGAGCTCGGTCGCCGGTTACCGGCGAATGCTTGACATTGTTGACTCGGACTCCAACGGGATGACTCTGTGTCAGGGCAATTTTGCCCTGATGTCAGAGGTGATAGATGGCACCACGAGCATTCCCGAACTTATTCGCGAGTTTGGGGCGGCCAAGATTCCTTTCGTCCACTTCCGGGATGTGCGCGGAACAGTTGAAGATTTCAGAGAGACCTTCCATGACGACGGCCAAACAGATTTGGCCGAATGTCTGCAAGCGTATAGCGACATTGGCTTTGCCGGCCCAATGCGCCCAGATCACGTGCCCACTCTTGAAGGGGAAGAAAACGATAAACCTGGCTACGCGATTCTGGGGCGCCTGTTTGCTCTCGGGTATATTCGCGGCTTGGAACATGCCGCATACGGCCATCCGTCAACCCGCGCATAATGGTGGGTGACCCCACCCCCCGCTCTCGCACCACCGGGTCCGGGAGCCCTGACCCCCGAATTCTCTTGGAGCGAATGGGATTGGGAGACACCATCGTGGGCGCGCGGTTTACGGCGCTCTCCGGGGGTGTGTCCTCAGACATCTGGCTCGTCGATTCTCCATCGGGACAGCTGATTTTGAAGCGGCCCCGCCATCAGCTGGATGTGGAGAACACGTGGGTGGTGCCAGTTGATCGTGGCCAGGCCGAGGTGGACTGGCTAAGGTGTGTAGGGCAGTTTTTTCCCGACAACGTACCCCGCGTGCTCGCTTACGACCCCGACACCTTCTCGACAGCTCTCAGTTATTTTCCCGCCGATAGGCACACCAACTGGAAAACAACTCTTCTGGCTGGCGATGTCGACAGTGGTTTTGCGGGGCGACTGGGGCAACTTCTCGGTGACCTGCACTCGGTCACATATGCGCGGCCAGATTTGGCCGCCGATTTCGACAATGACGACCTTTTCTATCTGCTCCGCATCGAGCCTTTTTTGGAGCGTGTAGGCCAGGTTCTTCCCGAAGTCGGCGGCGCCATCGCTCGCTCGAGTGACTCCTTGAGATCGACGTCTCTCGCTCTTGTTCACGGCGATTTTTCTCCGAAAAACATTCTTGTCGATCACACCCTGTCATCACCCCGCCCCATCGTTCTTGATGCTGAATGTGCTGTGTGGGGAGACCCAGCTTTTGATGTTGCATTTTGCCTTGCCCACCTGGCGCTCAAGAGTATTCATGTCCCGGGCGCGAGCGAGGCAATCATCGAGGCGGCGACTCAATTTCGTGCCGGTTACTTTGGCGCGTGCCCCCACGATATTGCCCCAGGTATTTCTGAGCGCCTCGGGGAACTTATCCCCGCCCTTCTCCTTGCCAGAGTGGTGGGAAGCTCCCCAGCTGGGTATCTCTCAAAAGAAGAAGAGAGTCTCGTGACACACGCGGCAGTTACATCACTAGTCAGCGGGGATCCTTGTGGCTCGCTGTTGCATCCAGAGAAAGGCCTGAGTGACTACCCATGGTGACGATTACTGATATCCGAGCACGACGGGTGTGGGATTCGAGGGGGCTCCCCACCATCGAGGTGGAGATACGCTCCGAAACGGGAAAAACCACTCGAGCAATAGCGCCAGCCGGGGCATCCACCGGCCGGCGAGAGGCTGTGGCTTTAGTTGATGGCGGCCCCGTGCTGGGTGGAAAAGATGTGACGCACGCGCTTCGACAGATGAGTGATGTGCTGTACCCCGCTTTGGTTGGGATAACCGTCGAGTCTCAGAAACAATTCGACCGTGCACTTCTTGAAGCGGGAGGCCCCGAATCTTCTTCGCCCGTTGGCGCGAACACAACGACGGCTGCGTCCCTGGCAATGACCCACCTGTTTGCCCAGGAAGCAGGAGTCGCTCCATGGCAAATCCTCGGTGACACCCCCACAACGCTTCCTCGCCCCCAGATTCAAATCATGGGTGGCGGAGCCCATGCTGCCCATCGTGTTGCCGTTCAAGACTTCATGGTCCACCCGCTCTCTGCCACGTGCATCTCTGACGCTTTCATCCAGGCAGCCGAGGTCTATCGAGCGGTGGGGGATATTCTTGCCGCTCGGGGGCATAATTCCGGTGTCGCCGATGAAGGCGGGCATTGGCCAGATGTTTCGGACACGGAAGAAGCATTGGACACGATTGTTCAAGGCATTACTCGTGCCGGCCTGAAACCGGGTGTTGACATGGGCATTTGTCTTGATATCGCAGCTACCCAGTTCTATAAAGACGGACACTATGTGGTGGGGGACAAGACCTACACAGCCAAAGAGTGGGTGACTGAACTTGCGTCGATGTCCTCCGCTTTCCCGATCGTGAGTGTTGAAGACCCCGTTCACGAGGATCACGAACAGGCAATGGTCTGGGCAGTATCGCAGTGCCCCGCCGTTATCGTCGGCGACGACTACCTGGTCACCAACCCGAAACGGATTGAAGAGGTCCCAAACGGCTCGGTAGAAGCCGCACTCATCAAGGTGAACCAAATTGGAACCGTCACAGAAGCTCACGATGCTGTCGTTGCTTCCAGGAAAAGGGGCCTTGGCATCATCGTGTCAGCGCGCTCGGGGGAAACCGAAGACGTCTCGGTCGCCCACCTAGCTACCGGGTGGCAGGCCGATATGCTCAAAGTCGGGTCAATTACCCGAGGCGAGAGAACCGCCAAGTGGAACGAGTTGCTTCGGATAAGTGAAGCGCTGGGTAATCTTCCGATGGCGGATGTGTTGTCGAAGCCTGGTCTCTAATCATTTCTCCATGCGTCAGTCAGGCTCAACGCGAGAAGCCTGACCCGGGACAAAAACAATACCCCCGAGCCACAGGTCGGGGGTATTGGCATTTCCTGATCGCCTAAAAAAGGAGGCGCTTACTTGTCCTTGGCGGTGATGTGGTTTCTGGGCCACAACACCCCCGTGGGCTGTAAGCAACCGGCAGAGCATTGTCTCGGGAAAGTAAGGCAATGCTTTACCGGTGGAAAATGATTAATGGGTTCTTAGAAAAAAAGGGAAGAGTCTTTTCTTATGAGCTGTCCAAATGTCTTGCCGCATGTTTTGTGGGGGAGGAACTACCGAGAGAGAAAATCTAGCTAAATACAGCGCAAAAGCGGCTTTAGTTATTGAGAAAAACTTGATTATTGTTACATAACTGTTTTATGCTCAATTTATGTCTGATTCGGTGAGCATCAAAAACTACCTCACGACCCTTCTTCTGACCATCTTCTTGGGCTTCTTTGGAGCACACCGCTTCTACGCCGGGAAA
>SKHB01000043.1 GCA_007117135.1 Microbacteriaceae bacterium
GATTCTCAGGCGGCACAACCGGCCTGTGCATTGGCCACATCGCTCCGGAAGCGGTGGACGCTGGTCCAATAGCTTTCGTGAGAGATGGTGATCTGATACGGGTCGATATTGCTGCTCGAAGTTTAGACATACTGGTCGACGCTGACGAGCTGGAGGCACGCCGAGACGGCTGGTCCCCCCTCCCTCCCCGATACACACGTGGCGTTCTCGCGAAGTATCAGAAGCTGGTGGGTTCGGCGGCCATTGGCGCTGTCACAGGATAATCAACTGCTGACGATCAACGGGAAGACGACATTATGACTGCCCCAGAAACTATGACTGAGACAGAAGAACCAGACACCGAACTGGCCGCCTCGGAGGTTCCCTCCGATGCGCCCATGTTGACCGGCTCCGGGGCGATTTTGCGATCTCTCGAACTTCTCGGTGTGACCGATGTTTTTGGCCTGCCGGGTGGCGCCATCATGCCGTTTTACGACGAAATGATGCAGACCGGCAAGGTTCGACACATTCTTGTCCGACACGAACAGGGCGCGGGGCACGCCGCCGAAGGCTATGCCGCGGCGTCAGGTCGGCTGGGGGTAGCCATTGCCACCTCAGGCCCGGGCGCGACCAACCTGGTGACCGCCATTGCTGATGCGTATATGGACTCAGTCCCCATTTTGTGTATCACTGGGCAAGTGTTTTCCACCTCAATGGGAACCGATGCCTTCCAAGAGGTGGACATTTCCGGTGTGACCATGCCGATCACGAAGCACTCGTTTTTGGTCACCGACCCGGCAGACATTCCCCGGGTGATGAAAGCCGCCGCTCACATTGCCACCAGCGGCCGCCCAGGCCCCGTGCTGGTGGATGTTACTAAAGATGCCCAGCAAAAGTCGGCGCCGTTTGTGTGGCCGGAAGAGTTGGACCTGCCCGGCTACCACCCGGTGACCAAAGCCAACCAAAAGCAGGTGCAACTGGCAGCAAAAATGATTGCCGAGGCAGAAAGACCGCTCCTCTATGTTGGCGGTGGTGTGGTGCGCTCTGGCGCGCACCAGGAACTCGACGTGTTCGCGAACCGCGTGGGGGCCCCGGTGGTGACCACGCTGATGGCTCGTGGGGCATTTCCCGACTCCAACCCCCTCAACTTGGGCATGCCCGGAATGCACGGAACCGTGCCCGCCGTGTTGTCGTTCCAAGAATCAGACCTGTTGGTGGCGATTGGTTCCCGTTTTGACGACCGGGTGACCGGAAAAGTTGCTGACTTCGCGCCACACGCCAAAGTGATTCACATTGACATTGACCCCGCAGAAATTGGCAAAATTCGGCATGCTGAAGTGCCAATCGTTGGCGACGCCAAAGAAGTGTTGCTGGACCTGTTGCCGGCCTTCGAAGAGGCGGCCGCGGCTCACCCCCCCGATTATTCGGCGTGGTGGGAGAGGTTGAACACTCTACGTGAGCAGTTCCCCCTGGGATTTGACGAACCAGATGACGGTTTGTTGTCCCCTCAGTGGGTGATTCAAAAAATCGGTGAGATGGGCGGCCCGGAAGCTGTCTACGCTGCTGGTGTTGGCCAGCACCAAATGTGGTCGGCGCAGTTCATCAAATACGAGCGTCCCGGCTCGTGGTTAAATTCGGGTGGGGCGGGAACCATGGGTTACGCCATTCCGGCCGCGATGGGGGCCAAAGTGGCAGAACCAGACCGGCTCGTGTGGGCTATTGACGGCGACGGATGCTTCCAAATGACCAACCAGGAGCTTGCCACCTGCACGATCAACAACATCCCCATCAAGGTGGCGATTATCAACAATTCGTCGCGCGGTATGGTGCGCCAGTGGCAAGCACTGTTTTACGATGGTCGCTATTCACACACCGACCTGAACACCGGTGCGGATACGCAGATGATCCCAGACTTCGTCAAACTGGCTGACTCTTATGGCGCGCTCTCCATTCGTGTTCGCACGAAAAAAGAAGTGGAGCCAGCCATCAGGTTGGCGATGGAAACCAACGATCGCCCAGTCGTGATTGACTTCATCGTGTCGAGAGACTCCATGGTGTGGCCAATGGTGCCCCAAGGTGTCGGGAACTCGAACGTCCAATACGCCAGAGATATGGCGCCCGAATGGGACGAGGAATAACTAGTGGGACATGTTCTCTCTCTCCTGGTGGAAGACAAACCAGGCTTGTTGACCCGCGTTGCGGGACTGTTTGCCCGCCGCGGGTTCAATATTGAATCCTTGGCCGTGGGGAAAACGGAAATTCCCGGCCTGTCGCGCATAACCGTCGTGGTTGATGTGGAGGGGCAGCCCCTTGAACAGGTCACTAAACAGCTGAATAAGCTGATTAACGTGCTCAAAATTGTCGAATTGGAACCGGAGCAGTCTGTCCAACGGGAACACATGCTTATCAAGGTCCGCGTTGACAATGCGACGCGCTCACAAATCTTAGAAGCAGCGAACCTGTTTCGTGCTCGCGTGGTCGACGTAGTCACTGATGCCCTCGTGATTGAGGTCACCGGCGACACTGCCAAAACGCGAGCGTTGCTGAAAGTTTTAGAACCCTACGGTGTGAAAGAAATCGCGCAATCGGGCCTTCTGGCTATTGGTCGAGGCTCGAAAAGCATTTCTGAACGCATTAACAAAGTCTGATAACCCCACAAACAAGGAGACACAACCCCGTGACTGACATCAAGTACGACAGCGACGCTGACCTCGGCATCATCCAGGGCAAGAAGGTGGCCGTTGTCGGCTACGGCTCACAAGGACACGCCCACGCCCAAAACCTGCGCGACTCAGGTGTCGAGGTCGTTGTGGCCCTGAAGCCAGGCTCAAAGTCCACCCAAAAAGCTGAAGAAGCGGGTTTCCGTGTTCTCACCACGCCCGAAGCCACCCAGTGGGCGGACGTGATTGTGATTCTTGCTCCCGACCAGCACCAGCGTCACCTCTATTCGGAAGATATCGCTCCAAACCTGGCCGACGGAAAAGCTCTCGTTTTTGGTCACGGCTTCAACATTCGCTTCGGTTTTATCCAGCCACCCGCCGGTGTTGATGTGATCCTGGTCGCTCCGAAAGGCCCGGGTCACACTGTTCGCCGCGAATATGAAGCAGGGCGAGGTGTTCCCGTCATTGTCGCTGTAGAAAATGACGCCACTGGTTCCGCCTGGGACTTGGCTTGGTCGTACTCTAAAGGGTTGGGTGGGCTCCGCGCCGGTGGCATTGTGACCACCTTCACCGAAGAAACCGAAACCGACCTGTTCGGTGAGCAGGCCGTTCTGTGTGGCGGAACCACGCAGCTGGTCCAATACGGTTTCGAGGTTCTTTCTGAAGCGGGATACCAGCCAGAAATCGCCTACTTCGAGGTTCTTCACGAACTGAAACTCATTGTTGACCTGATGTGGGAAGGCGGTATCGCCAAAGCGCGCTGGTCAATTTCTGACACCGCCGAATATGGCGACTACGTGTCCGGCCCGCGCGTTATTTCTCCGGATGTGAAAGAGAACATGAAAGCTGTCTTGGCTGACATCCAGTCGGGTGCGTTTGCGAAGCGCTTCATTGACGACCAAGACGCTGGAGCCCCCGAGTTCCAGGCTCTCCGCGCTAAAGGTGAAGGTCACCCCATTGAGCAGACCGGAAAGAAACTCCGTGCACTGTTTAGTTGGAAGCACGCTGACGCCGACTATGTCGACGGTCAGGTTGCCCGCTAGGGCGTAAACACTTGAGCACGGACGACTCCGCTGCTTTCACCTGGGGCCCCGACGACGATGTCGACGGGGCCCCAGGTGACTATGACCTCGAGGGCGCGAGCACTGAACGTGATTCCTCCGGTCTCAATTGGACCATTGGTGTGTTGGCTGTGTTGTATGTGTTGTGGGCGCTGATGTGGGTGGTGGGTCTTGCCCGCACGCCCGCTCTTGTCACGGGGACAGCGCTCGACGACCTGATGTATCAGTTGGGGGTGTTCCTCTCCTACATTTCAGCTCCGTTGTGGTTTGTGGGGGTGGTGTGGCTGGGAACTTCGTGGAGCCACAAGACCCGCACCGGCGTCTTGCTGTTGGGGCTTGTTGTGTTGTTGCCGTGGCCATTTATTCTCCCGGCGGTGCTCACATGAAACAGTTCTTCGGGTTGATTGTCACTGTCGTGTTTTTGGGCTTCTCGGGGTGGGATCTGTGGGAGGCGGTTGGCAACTTTTTAGGTCTTCCCGGTTTTTATGTCGCGCTGGGCATTGACAGCGAGACACCCTGGTTTTTGCTCTACGCCGGTCTTGTTGTTCCCGTTGTCGCGGTGGTGGTGGGTTTGTTGTGGGCTCGGGGCAGAGGCGTTATGGCCAGAACCCTCATTTACGCGATCGTGTTGGCGGCCTCCAACGCGGTGTCGATGAGTTTGCTCGCTGCCGGCCAGGCATGGCTTGCCTACGTTCTTCCTCCGCTCGGTGGCTGAAGTAGGGTAAGAGTGTCCGTGTCAAACCTCAACGCCGAGAGCACACATAGCCCCGAACCAGCCAGGAAAGGCGTTTAGCTGTGGCCAAACCCGTCGTCTTGATAGCCGAAGAGCTTTCCCCTGCAACGATTGACCAGTTGGGGCCAGATTTTGACATTCGCCATGTCGATGGCGCAAATCGTGATGCACTCTTGCCTGCTCTCGCCAACGCCCACGCCGTTCTGATTCGTTCGGCGACCAAAATGGACGCCGAAGCGATTGCCGCCGCGCCTGACCTGAAAGTCATTGCCCGCGCCGGGGTGGGGCTCGACAACGTGGACATTAAGGCCGCCACCGAGGCTGGTGTCATGGTGGTGAACGCCCCCACGTCGAATATCACGTCAGCCGCCGAACTGGCCATTGCTTTGCTATTGTCTGTTGCCCGCCATATTCCCCGCGCCCACGAATCATTATCCCGGGGCGCATGGAAACGCTCCGCGTATACCGGCGTGGAACTATACGACAAGACGGTCGGAATTATCGGCTTGGGGCGCATTGGCGCCCTGGTTGCCGAGCGGCTCGCGGGCTTTGGGGTTCGTCTCATCGGCTACGACCCCTATATTCAACCCACCCGAGCCGCCCAGTTGGGCGTCGAATTGGTGGACATGCCGACACTGATGGCCCAGTCTGATTTCATCACCATTCACATCCCGAAAACCCCCGAAACAACGGGCATGATTTCAGATGCCGAGTTTGCCATGGCAAAGCCAGAGCTTCGTGTGGTGAACGCGAGCCGAGGTGGCATTATCGACGAAGAGGCTCTGTTTCGCGCTTTGGAGTCGACAACGATTGCCGGTGCGGCGCTGGACGTGTTCGTGTCAGAACCACCAGAAGGTTCACCACTTCTCGGGTTGCCCAACATCGTTGTCACCCCGCACCTTGGTGCCTCCACCGATGAAGCCCAAGAAAAGGCGGGGGTGAGTGTTGCCCGCTCTGTGAAGCTCGCCTTAGAGGGTGAACTGGTGCCAGACGCGGTCAACGTTGCTGGTGGAGTCATTGACCAAAGTGTCCGCCCCGGCATCGGTTTGATGGAAAAGTTGGGCCAAGTGTTCATTGGCTTGGCCGGCGCCTCTCTGGCATCAGTGGACGTTGTCGTCCAGGGTGAAATTACCCAACACGATGTGAGTGTGTTAAAGCTCGCCGCCCTGAAAGGCATTTTCCAGCCGATTGTCAGTGAACAGGTCAGTTATGTGAACGCCCCGCTCCTTGCAGAAGCCCGGGGCGTTGCCGTGGGAATGGTCGTCGACGAGGCAAGCGGTGAGTATCGCAACCTGTTGACTATCCGAGGCGTTTTGAGCGACGGGCACACCGTGTCGGTATCCGCGACGTTGATGGGACCTAAACAGAGTCAGAAGCTGGTCGAAATCAACGGGTATGACATCGAAGTGCCATTGGCCACCCACCACCTGGTCATGGTGTACCGGGACAGGCCAGGAATCGTCGCCGTTTACGGCAAAGAGTTTGGTGAAGCTGGCATCAACATTGCCGGTATGCAGATTGCCAGAAAGAGTGCCGGCGGTGAGGCGCTCAGTGTCCTCACTGTGGACACTCGGGTTCCAGACGAAATTTTGGAGCGGGTAGCAACAGCTATCGACGCGACCAGGCTCTCAGCCATTGAGGTGGTGGACCTGTGACAACACTCAACATTGGTGTTATTGCCGGGGACGGTATTGGCCCAGAAGTGATGGCGCAAGCCGTCGACACCCTGCGGGTGGCTTTCGCAGGCACCGCGACCATTAACACCACCGACTATCCTCTGGGCGCTGGTCACTATCTGGAAACCGGTGACATTCTCACCGACGACCACCTACACGCTCTTGCCCGCCACGACGCCCTTCTTTTAGGTGCAGTGGGCGGTGACCCTACAGATGAGCGGTTGGCCGGCGGAATTATTGAACGCGGCTTGTTGCTCACGTTGCGTTTTGCTTTTGACCACTATGTGAACCTGCGGCCCACCCGACTCGTTCCCGGTCTGAGCTCGCCCCTGGCGCATCCCGGACACGTGGACTTTGTCGTCGTTCGTGAAGGAACGGAAGGCCCGTACACCGGCAACGGGGGAGCGCTGCGTGTCGGCACGGCTGCCGAGGTGGCCACCGAAGTGTCGGTGAACACCCGTTTCGGGGTTGAACGCGTTGTTCGTTACGCGTTCGAGGTGGCGCGGTCGCGACGTAAACAGCTCACCCTGGTGCATAAAACAAACGTGTTGGGGTTTGCCGGGTCGCTGTGGTCGAGGACAACACATGAGGTGGCGGCAGAGTTCCCTGACGTCACCGTCGACTACCTGCACGTTGATGCGACCATGATTTTTTTGGTCACCGACCCGGCCCGCTTTGACGTTATTGTCACCGACAACCTTTTTGGTGACATTGTCACCGACCTGGCTGCGGCCATTGGCGGGGGGATTGGCATTGCTGCATCAGGCAACATCAACCCTGATGGCGCCTTCCCCTCCATGTTTGAACCCGTCCACGGGTCCGCCCCCGATATTGCGGGAAAAAACATCGCCGACCCCACAGCGGCAATTCTCTCTGGCGCGATGCTCGCCAGGCACCTCGGATATTCAGATGTTGCAGACGCCATAGCGGCTGCTGTCGAAGCGGACCTGGCCGATCGTGGTCAAAACAAAGGGTCCACCACTGAGGTGGGCGAGCGTATTCGCGGCCGCCTCCACTAGAGCCCTTCCCCGCTTTTTTGGCCCAGCTGGGGGTTGTAGGCTGTTGGCACGTAACCACCCCACCGAAAGACACCGCCATGCCCATCGACTTACCTATGGCACAAAAAGATCTCCTTTTCCAGGTCACAAGAAACGACCAGGCGAAAAGCGTTGCCGAGTTGGAAGACATTTTGGCGGCGCCCGCATTTGGGCAGGTGTTTACCGACCACATGGTCGACATTTGTTGGAGCGAGAAAGGCGGCTGGCACCGGCCCCGAGTCCAACCATACGGTCCGATCGCCCTCGACCCGGCCGCGTCTGTTTTGCATTACGGTCAAGAAATTTTTGAGGGGCTCAAGGCGTACCGTCATCCCGACGGCAGTGTGTGGTCGTTTCGGCCCGACCAAAATGCGAAACGTCTGCAACGCTCCGCGAAGCGCATGGCGTTGCCCGACCTGCCTGAAGAGTATTTCTTGGAGTCGCTTCGTCAACTCATCGCTGTTGACGGCCACTGGACACCCGGTGCGCCAGAAACCAGCTTATATTTGCGTCCTTTCATGTTCGCCAAAGAAGCGTTTTTGGGTATCCGTCCGGCGAAAAAGGTCAACTACTACCTGATTGCAAGCCCCACCGGGGCGTATTTCCCCGGTGGGGTCAGCCCGGTGTCTATTTGGCTGTCGACCACCTATTCCCGGGCGGGTAAGGGCGGAACAGGTCAGGCAAAGACCGGAGGCAACTATGCAGCATCGCTGGTCGCCCAAATGGAAGCGGCCGAACACGGTTGCCAACAGGTGATGTTCCTCGACTCGGTAGAGGGCAAGTATTTGGAAGAGCTGGGCGGCATGAACGTGGTTCTCGTCTACGCCGACGGAACACTGGTCACCCCCGCGAGTGAGACCATCCTTGAAGGTATTACCAGGGATTCGATTTTGCAGTTGGCGGCAGACCGCGGACACGCGGTCGAACGCAGACCGGTCGCTTTAGAGGAATTCCGTCAGGGTGTCGCGTCGAGTCAAATTACTGAAGTGTTCGCCTGTGGAACGGCGGCAGTGGTGACGCCGATTGGACAGGTGTTGACCCCGGACGGACCGATCGGTTCGGCGAACGCCGAAGCCGGTGAATTGACCATGTCACTACGCGAACAGTTGACAGACATCCAATACGGCAGAGCTGAGGACCCTTACGGCTGGATGGTGCGGCTGAGTCAGTGAGACACCTTCCCCTTCTTGACAGGCTCATCCTCACCGGGGCGGTCGTAGTGATGGGTGTCATCATTGGAATTGTGGTGACTCTTCACCATCGCAGTGTTCCCCCGTGGGGTGTCATTGCTGCGCTTCTTGTCGCGGCAGCTTGGGGGGTGGGGTTGAGGTTGACCACTCCCGGCCGCGGCGCCACATTGGCTGGACTGTTGGCCATGCTTACTGCCCAGTTTGTGTTGGCGGCGGGGAGCCAAACCTCCATCATCGTTGGTGCGGGTGCTTTGGGCTACGTGTTGACGCTCGGCAGTGTGGTGGTTGCGGTGGTGGCGTTGGCTTGGCCTGAAGTATCTTCCAAGACCAAACCGGTAAACTGAAGGCCTTGTCTGTCAAGAAAGGTATCCCCTCGTGACCTACGTGATTGCGCTTCCCTGCGTAGATGTGAAAGACCGCGCCTGCATTGACGAGTGCCCGGTGGATTGCATTTATGAGGGTGACCGCATGCTCTACATCCACCCGGATGAGTGTGTCGACTGTGGGGCGTGTGAACCGGTGTGCCCGGTGGAAGCCATTTACTACGAAGACGACGTGCCCGAACAGTGGGCCGAGTATTACACCGCCAACGTCGAATTTTTCAACGAGGTCGGGTCCCCCGGGGGGGCCGCCAAAGTCGGCGTCATCAACGACGACCATGCCATTATCAAAGCGCTTCCGCCCCAAAACTAGTGGCCGTCCGTGCAGCTGCCTGACTTCCCCTGGGATAGCCTCCGCGAGGCCAAAGCCACAGCGGCAGCTCACCCCGAGGGTCTGATTGACCTGTCGGTCGGCTCACCCGTCGACAACACTGTTGATAGCGCTGTTTCTGGCCTGAACGATGGGGGTAACTCGCCCGGCTACCCCCAAACGGCGGGCTCACCAGAGCTCATTCACGCGATGGTGTCGTGGTGGCGACGGGAGCGTGGGGCAGGCTCGGTGACCGATCTGAACGTGTTGCCGGTGATCGGGTCAAAGGAAATGGTGGCCCTTTTGCCGTTTTTGCTGGGGCTCGGCAAAAACGATGTTGTTGTTCACCCCACCATTAGCTATCCCACGTACGGGGTGGGGGCGATGGCTGTGGGTGCGACGCCGCTTCCCGAAGACGACCCGGACCACTGGCCGGACAATACGGCGCTGGTGTGGATTAACTCACCTGGTAACCCCACCGGTGAAGTGTTGGATGTAGACCGGCTGCAACGCATCGTCCACCGCGCTCGTCAGAAGGGTGCTCTACTGGTCTCAGACGAGTGTTACGGGCTTTTAGGCTCAGACGCGGACCCTGTTGCTCCTTCGGTCATCTCAAATGAGGTGGTGGCCGGTGACTATTCGGGCGTGTTGTCGCTGCATTCGCTGTCCAAGCAGGGCAACATGGCTGGGTACCGGGCGGCCTTTATGGCGGGGGATACCGGAGTGATCGGCTCTCTCCTGCATCGGCGTAAACATTTGGGGTTGATGGTGCCGGGGCCTATTCAATCGGCGGTGGCATCGGCGTTGACAGATACGGACAGTGTCGAGGTCCAGCGGCAAAAGTATTCCCACCGACGCCAAGTCCTCAGAGACGCTTTTGAGTCCGCCGGTTTCACTATCGACCATTCGACAGCCGGACTGTATCTTTGGGCGACGAGGGGTGAACCGGCGGATGACACGGTGGCGTGGTTAGCTGACCGGGGAATCCTTGCGACCCCGGGACATTTCTATGGCGAGGCCGGCAGACACCATATTCGTATTGCGTTGACGGTCTCCGACACCGACGCGGAGGCGGTGTCTGGCCGTCTCGCCAGCGGGTAGTGGTGGTTTCTCACAACGAAACTGGGAATTTTATATCGCTGTTCACCAGTGCCAGGGGTGTCGTCTAGGCTGTAAAGGCGGAAACTGTTACCCACAGACGCCGCACCCGGCTATACCCCCTGTCCCAAACCACGGTGACTAGTTGAAGGAGGAATTCGGTGTCTGACGAGAAGGTAACCCTCAACTATTCAGGCGGTCAAGCAGAGTTCCCCGTTCGTCAAGGCACAGACGGCCACCCCAGCATCGACTTTTCGACCCTGACCCGCGACACGGGCTTCACGGCGCTCGACCACGGTTTTGTGAACACCGCGTCAACCACCAGCAACATCACCTTTATTGACGGCGACGAAGGCATTCTCCGATACCGCGGTTACGACATTGCCGATGTGGCCACCCATTCGACTTTCGTTGAAGTGGCCTACCTCCTCATTTACGGCGACCTCCCCACGGCCAGTGAGTTGGCAGAGTTTGACGAGAAAATTCGCCGTCACACCCTGCTCCACGAAGACTTGAAACGTTTGTTTGACGCGCTGCCACACAGCGCCCACCCCATGTCGGTGCTGTCCTCGGCGGTGAGTGCGATGTCCACCTATTACGGTGATTCGCTGAGTGTTCACGACCCCGAGCAGATTGAAATTTCCACCATCAGACTGCTCGCCAAACTTCCCGTCATTGCTGCCTATGCACACAAGAAAAGTGTCGGCCAAGCTTTCCTCTACCCTGACAACACCAGGGGTTTTGTTGAAAACTTCCTGTGGTTGAACTTTGGTCTCATGGCGGAACCCTACGAGGTCAACCCGGTGTTGGTGAGCGCACTCGACCGGTTACTGATCTTGCACGAAGACCACGAACAGAACGCTTCCACCTCGACGGTTCGGATGGTGGGCTCGACGGAGGCGAACATGTTTGCCTCTGTCTCGGCCGGGATTAACGCGCTGTCTGGTCCGCTCCACGGCGGCGCCAATGAAGCGGTCTTGACAATGTTGGCAGAGATTCGAGATTCCGGCGAGGGTGTTCACCGGTTTGTTGAACGGGTGAAAAACAAAGAAGACGGTATTCGTCTCATGGGCTTTGGTCACCGTGTGTATAAGAATTATGACCCTCGGGCCAGGCTGGTTAAAGAAAGTGCCGACGCTGTGTTGACGGAACTGGGTGTGACAGACGACCTTCTCGACATTGCTAAAGAGCTCGAAGAGATTGCCCTCGCCGATGATTACTTCATTGAACGCAAGCTTTACCCGAATGTCGATTTTTATACCGGTGTGATTTACAAAGCGATGGGTTTCCCCACCCGCATGTTCACCGTGTTGTTTGCGATTGGCCGTTTGCCCGGCTGGATTGCCCACTGGCGGGAAATGAACAAAGACCCGAATACCCGCATTGGGCGCCCCCAGCAGCTCTACACCGGCCCGGTCGCCAGGTCCTGGCCCAACCGCTAACCACCAGCCCGGATATTACACTTGGTGTAACGCCGGGTTGAGGGCAACCCCCACACCGGAGCGGGTAATCGCCTCCACAGCACCGTTCTCGCTGTTTCGGCGAAACAGCAAACCGGACGAGCCAGACAAATCTTTCGCTTTCACTGTGCGAGCATCGCCTGGATTGCGCAGGGTCACTTTTGTGCCTGCGGTGACATAGAGTCCTGCTTCAACCACACAGTCGTCGCCCAAAGAAATGCCCACCCCGGCGTTTGCTCCCAGCAAACAGCGTTTACCGACAGAAATGACCTCTTTTCCACCACCAGACAGTGTCCCCATGATCGATGCACCACCACCAATGTCGGAACCGTCACCGACCACAACACCCTGAGAAATGCGCCCCTCCACCATGGAGTGCCCAAGGGTGCCAGCGTTAAAGTTCACAAAACCCTCATGCATGATGGTGGTTCCCGCCGCGAGGTGTGCACCCAGGCGAACCCGGGACGTGTCGGCGATACGGACCCCTCCAGGCACCACATAGTTTGTCATCGGCCCGAACCGGTCAATGCTCGTGATGCTCATGCCCGCGTGAAGGAGGGCTGCCGTCTTCGAGCGCGCCACGGCCACGGGAAGAGCGCCTTTCGTGGAAAAAGCAACAATGGGCAGGATGCCAAAAATGCCCTCCAAGTTGATGGTGTTGGGGGCGACCAGGGTGTGAGAAAGCAGGTGAAGCCGCAAATAGGCGTCTGACACGCTTGCCGGGGGGGCATCCAAGTCAACGGCCACCCCCACGCCCACCATTCTCACCTCACGCAGGTCGTCCTCGCCCTCCAGGGCGCTCACATTCCGGGGAACCAGTCGTGGTTCAAAACCTGCCGGCGCTGGACCTAGCGCGGGCTCGGGAAACCAGGTGTCCAACACCTGGCCGTCGCGGTCAACAGTTTGTAGGCCGTAGCCGTGGGCAAAACGCTCCGTCATAGCTCCCAGGCTAGTAGACCCGGCCAACCCGGATACACTCGAGACCGTGTCCAGCTCTGTTAGTCCCCTGCCGACCGATGTCGGTGTTGTTGAGCTGACCCGTGTGTTGTGTGACATGGAAAGCGTCTCAGGGGACGAAGAACACCTAGCTGATCGCATCGAAGCAACCCTTCGACGGGCGTCACACCTGGAAGTTCTCCGCCACGGCAATACGGTCGCAGCCCGAACAACGACCCCCGCGTCCGGTCGCGTTCTCATTGCCGGTCACATCGACACTGTCCCCGTATCGGGGTGTCTGCCGGCCCGTGTAGACCGGGAAGCATTGTGGGGGAGGGGAAGCGTGGACATGAAGGGGGGAGTTGCTAGCCACCTGATTCACGCGGTGAACCAGGCTCCAGCCAGACACAGCCTCACCTGGGTGTTCTACGACCAGGAAGAAGTTGAAGCGCCACGCAACGGTTTGGGGCGCTTCGCGGCCGCCCACCCCGACTGGATGGTGGCCGATTTTGGCATTCTGGGCGAACCGAGTAACGCCCTCATTGAAGGCGGCTGCAACGGAACACTCCGCGCTGTTGCCACTTCTACCGGTCGGCAAGCCCACTCGGCCAGACCCTGGATGGGGGTCAACGCTATTCACGCCCTGTCTCCACTGCTGAACCGTCTCGCCTCACACACCCCTGAAACCCGGTCGGTGGACGGGTTGGAGTATCGCGAAAGCCTCCAAGCGGTTGGCGTTTCTGGCGGCATTGCGGGAAATGTTGTCCCTGACTCCGCTTCGGTGACGATCAATTTCCGGTTTGCTCCCGACAGAAGTGTCGAAGAGGCCATTGCCTACGTGTCGCAGGTGTGTGAGGGTTTCTCGGTGGAGGTGGTCGATGCCGCCGCCGGAGCCAGACCCGGTCTGGATTCTGCCATTGCAAAAGATTTTGTGGCTTTGGTGGGGCAACCGCCCGCCCCGAAATATGGCTGGACTGATGTGTCGAGACTGTCTGAAGCGGGAATACCGGCCGTGAATTTTGGTCCGGGTGACCCGTCTTTGGCTCACTCGCCGGACGAAAATGTCCCCATTTCACAGCTGCAACTCGCGCACGACACCCTTGGCCGCTGGCTGTTTTCCCCCCAGTAGGTTGCTTCTATTTGTCCGATGTGCCGTCGACCGGCGATAATAGGGGGGAGACACACAAGCGAATAAGGAGATTTGACGATGGCTGCAATGAAGCCCCGGACGGGCGACGGACCCATGGAGGCTGTTCGCGAGGGTCGACTGATTATTGTCAAGGTTCCCCTCGAGGGCGGTGGACGCTTGGTGGTGTCAGTCAACGACGTCGAGGCCCAAGAACTCCACGACGCTCTCGCCGGCGCCATCAAATAGTTAGGCGGGGTCCGGGTGAACAACCACCCAGGCCAACCCTTCACCGACCGGCATAATCGCATGAGCGACCCGGTCATCCTGCTCAATCACTTTCAGGAGGGTTCGGTAGGCGACGACGTCATCTGACCGGTCAGCCGGGTGGGCAGCCTTCCCTCCCACCAGACACCGCGTCACCAAAATCGACCCGCCCGGCCGACACACCGTGACAGCGGCGTCATAACAGGCGCTGGCGTTCGCCGCGGGAGTGTCAATGACGACCAGGTCGTAACTGGATTCGTTCATCTTCGGTAGCACGTCTTCTGCTTTTTCAGTGATCAGACGAAGTTGGGCCGGGTCAATTTCCAGCTCCGGCATCATTTCTTTTAGCGTCAAGTGGTAATCCAATTCGCTGTCAATGCTGGTGATGTGTGCGCCGGGGCAGGCCTGAATGAGTTGCATGGTGAGAAGGCCAACGCCTGTTCCGACTTCGATGATCGCTTCGGCGTTGATCGCTCGAGCAATTTGGCCAATTGTCTGGCCGAGGGCCGGCGAGAGTGGGTCGACACCATGCTCGAGGGTGGCGCGGTGAACTAGAGCAACCTCTTCAGTTTCTGTGACAAAACCGTCAACATACCGGTCAACGATGTCCCTGTCGCTCACAGTGTGTTGCCCCTTCCGCGCCGCATCTTGAGTCTTGACACCACCCTATGCCGGTTAACAGGCCAACACACTATTGTGGTCTTCGTGTCGTTTGGTCTGACCATTGAAAAACTTCTGCTGATTGGGATAATCGCCGTTTTCCTCATCGGACCTGACCGCCTGCCCGGATATACCGCCCAGTTTGCCCGTCTCATCAAGTCCATGCGGGACATGGCCAAGGGGGCGAAGGACCGGATGAAGGATGAGCTGGGCCCAGATTTTGACGAACTGGAGTGGAAGAAACTTGACCCCCGGCAATACGACCCTCGGCGCATTATCCGCGAGGCTCTTCTCGAAGACGACACCCCGACTCCGGCCGTTGCGTCTGCTGCCGTAGCTCGGCCCGCGATCGAGTCAGCTTACCAAAAGCGACAGCGGTACTTGCGAGAAGGCAAACCTGCCCCGTTTGACCCGGACGCCACCTAGCCTGCGCGCCCCCTAAACAGCGGACACCGGCAACGACACTCCCACCCGGCTGTTGCCGGAACGGATCAGCGTATCGGCAATCGTCTCCAGCACCACCGCGGCCGGGTCGTCCGGGTGGCTCAGCGTCACCGGAGTGCCCGTATCTCCCCCCTCCCGCAGGGCAACACTGAGCGGAACATTTCCGAGGAGGGGAACGTCAAGCCGGGCGGCGACCTCCTGGCCGCCCCCCTCGCCAAACAGGTCAAGTGGTGTGCCATCGGGGAGTCTGCCCGCAGACATAGTTTCGACCACGCCGATGATTTTTTGTCCCACCTGCCTGGCCACAAGCCCCGACCTTTCAGCCACATCTGCTGCCGCCACCTGCGGAGTAGTGACAACAAGTACTTCTGAGTGCGGCAATGTTTGGCCGAGGCTGATGGCAATATCGCCGGTTCCCGGGGGAAGGTCGATGAAAAGAAAATCTAGGTCACCAAAGTGAACGTCGGTGAGGAACTGTGTGAGGGTGCGGTGAAGCATGGGTCCCCGCCACGACACGGGCTGGTGAGGGGGCACAAACATGCCGATGGAAATAGCTTTCACGTCGTGGCCGATGGGCGGCAACATCATGTCATCAATGCGGGTGGGTGTGGTGCCCTCAATGCCGAGAAGCCCGGGAATAGAAAATCCGAACACGTCGGCGTCAATGATTCCCACAGCAAATCCGCGTTTCGCGGCACTAGCCGCCAGGTTCGCCGTGACTGTGGATTTTCCGACTCCCCCTTTTCCGCTGGTGACCGCAATAATGCGGGTGAGGGTGCCCGGCCCAAAGGGCATCTTTTTTTCACCCCGCAGGCGGCTAATTAGTGTTTGACGTCTGGCCTGATCCATCACCCCCAAAGTGACTGACACCGTTTTACCTCCGGAAACGGACGTGACCGCTTGGGTCACATCGGCTTCGATTCGGTCTGATGCAGGACACCCCACAATGGTCAGTGCAATAGCCACATCGATGGCCGTGTCGCTAATGGTGATGTGGTCGACCATGTCGAGTTCAGTGATGGGTCGCCGGATTTCCGGGTCAATAACTGTTTCTAGTGCTCGCTTGACAGTAGATTCGTCGCTCACGGTGGCCCATCCTCCAGGAGTACGGCACTAGGAATAATTGCGGGTGTGGAGGGAAGTCTAGCTGGGGGGTGTGAGAATGGACTGGTGAGTGAGACCACCCCCCGAGCCAATAACGCCCACACCGCACACATGTCTGTGCCGGTGGGGGAAGAAATTGGTGTCTTCGCGCACTATGACGATGCACGCAAGCTGGTGAACCGTCTCCTGTCCGGGGGTATCCCCGCCCAGTCAGTTGCAATTGTCGGAGGTGAGGTCACCCTGGTGGAGAGAGTTGTCGCCCGCTACGGCTATGGCCGTGCGGCCCTGGCCGCAGCCCTCACCGGGTCGTGGATTGGTGTCATCGCTGGCCTCCTGTTTACGGTCACCACTCCGGGGGAATCCCTCGCGCCTCTGGCCGCCGGTGGCCTCATCGGCGCCGGGTTGGGCATGATGGTGGGAATGGTGCTGTACACCACGAGAGGGTCTGACCGGCCAACGTTTCGCTCCCACCAGCACATCATTGCCTCCTCCTATCGGATCGTTGTTGACTCCGAGGTGGGAGGAAAAGCAAAGCGTGTGGCAGCTTCGGAAGGCGGTGAAGCATGAGTGACAGTGTGCAAGACGATCTTGATCTGAAAGATGCCTTAGACGCGGGACAGATGCAACCGGTGCTGTCCTGGTTGGAAGAGAAAGCAGCCCACGAGGTTGCTGAAGAAATGCAGCGACTCAACCCTGTTCAAGCGGCTTTGCTATGGCGCTTGCTGGGTCGGGACACCGCTTTGGAAGTTTTTGAGGAACTCGACAGCCACCAACAGCAACAGTTGCTCTCCGGCATGCGCGATAGTCATTTCCGGGAACTCGTTGAACATATGGACCCCGATGACCGTGCCCGGTTGCTGGGCGAAGCACCGGCAGGTTTTGTCCGCAAAGTTCTTGCCGGCCTGTCACACCGTGAACGGGCAATGACCGCGGCGTTGCTCGGTTACCCTGACGACTCGGTGGGGCGCGTGATGAGCCCCGAGGTTGTGACCGTTCACGAAACCACCCCCGTGGGAGACATTTTGCAGGTGGTGCGTCGAAAAGGCTTAGACGCCGAAACCATTGACCTGTTAGCTGTTGTCGACTCGAGCAGAAAACTGGTCGGCGTGTTATCACTGAGCGAAGTGGTCATGGGCGACCCTGAGCTCACCGCGGGTGACTTGGCCGACACCCAGGCCCCCACACTCGATGTCGCGGAAGACGCCGAAATGGCGGCCCGTTTGGTTCAAGAAACAAACCGTCTAGGGCTTCTCGTGGTCGACAGTGAACACCGTGTGCTTGGTGTTTTGACTGTTGACGACGCCCTGGAACTCATCGAAGAAGCTGACACCGAAGACGTTGCCCGACAGGCCGGCGCCCTCCCCACGGGGGGTCACTATTTGTCTGCGAGCGTGTTGCGCCTTGCCCGGCTTCGAGTCGTGTGGCTACTGATTTTGATTATTGCTGCGACCCTCACCGTGTCCGTGTTGCAGCTGTTTGAGTCGTCTTTGGAACGTGTGACCGCGCTTGCCCTCTTCATCCCCCTGCTGGTGGGAACGGGGGGAAATGTGGGGGCACAGGCAGCGACCAGTGCGGTGCGTGCTCTCGCCATTGGTGAGGTGCGCTCCAGTGACGTGTTGCGGGTGGCGTGGCGGGAATCAAGGGTGGGGTTACTGTTGGGTGTCATTCTCGGCGCCCTCGCCTTTGGCGCGGGCTGGTTTGTTGCAGGCCCCGCAGTGGGTGCCACGGTGGGAATTTCCGTGGTCTTAGTGTGTATGTGGGCGGCCACAGTGGGTTCGGTGATGCCGTTGGCGGCGCGAGCTGTCAACATTGACCCGGCCGTTATTTCTGCGCCCATGGTGACCACGCTGGTGGACGCGACGGGGCTTGTTATTTATTTTCTGGTCGCCGCCTGGTTCTTGGGCCTCTAGTTGGTGGGGGTTTCTCCCACCACGTCGGCCCACCATGCTTCCACCGCGTCGACAGTTCGTGGAATATCGGCGGACAGATTCACACTGCCGGTGTCGGTCACCAGGATGTTGTCTTCGATGCGAACCCCGATACCCCGCCATTCTTCTGGCACCGTGAGGTCATCGGGCTGGAAATACAGCCCCGGCTCGACCGTGAACACCATGCCGGGTGCCAACACTCCATCCATATACATTTCCCGGCGGGCCTCAGCGCAGTCGTGAACATCGAGCCCTAAGTGGTGGCTGGTGCCATGAATCATGTATCGACGGTGATAACCGTTGTCTGGTTGCCGTGACTCTTCGGCTGACACCGGCAGAAAACCCCACCCCTCCAGCGCTTCTGAGATCGCCACCATTGCTTGGTCGTGAACGGAACGGAAGGTGACACCCGGGCGAATGTGAGCAATAGCGCGATCGGCAGCGGCTAACACTGCCTCATACACGTTGCGCTGAATGTCGCTGAAGTGACCGCTTACCGGAATGGTGCGGGTAATGTCCGCCGTATACAGAGAGTTCCTCTCCACCCCGGCATCCACCAACAGGAGGTCTCCCGGTTGCACGGGACCATCGTTGGTCACCCAGTGCAAAATGCACGCGTGAGCCCCAGAAGCAGCAATTGTGCCGTAACCGACGTCGTTACCCTCTGCCCGGGCGCGGGAATAAAAAGCACTTTCGATGATGCGCTCGCCCCGCTCGTGTCCCACCGCACGGGGCAGAGAGGTCAGAATGTCGGTGAATCCGCGGTGGGTCGAGAGGACGGCCTCTCGAAGTTCGAAAATTTCGTGTTCATCTTTGACAAGACGCATTTCGCTGACTTCTCTCGCCAACTCGAGGTCTGATTCGACTCCGGCCTCACCCCGCGAGCTGTCCAGTTCACGGGTGAGGTCATCGTCTGCTTCGCGGATGATGCGAACGGGTGAGTCAAACGAACCCGTTTCCGGTATGTCATGACGGCTGGTGACTGCAATTCCCAGCAGTGCTGAGACGTCGTCCAGGCTGGGCCGGGGGCCCGTCCAAAACTCACCAATGGCGGCGTTTGCATAAAACTCGTCGGTGTCGCGACCCGCCGGGCCTAAAACATAAAGCGTCGCCGGGTGAGCGTCTGACAGCACCAAAACAGACCCGGGGACAGTATCTGACCCCCAGCCGGTCAAATAGGTGAACGCGGTGTGTGGCCGGTAGGGGTAGTCGGTGTCATTGGAGCGCTGTTTGGGCGAACCGGCCGGAATGATCAGCGTGTCACCAGGAAACGCAGTGACCAGTTTGTCTCGCCGTGTGGCAGCCTGTTTCGCCATCGAGGTGACAGACGGGGTGGCGGTGGTGTGAGGTGCCCACTGGGACGCCATGAACTCTTTGAACACGGACGAGTCGGGCGTTCGGGTTCGCTCGGGCTGTGGAGCTTCACTATCTGCCATGCCACTAGTCTCCCAGGTTTCCCCGCCGACCCGCCTACGATTGAAGGGTGGCAGAGCTTCGAATTGACCTTCACACCCACACGACTGTGTCAGACGGGTCTGACACCCCGAGCGACCTGGTGGACAATGCCGTTGCTGCCGGAGTGCACGTGATTGGTCTGACTGACCATGACACGACGGCCGGGTGGGCGGAGGCTTTCCAGGTCGCACAGCTGAGGGGACTCGGGATCGTTCCGGGTATTGAACTCTCCGCCCAGATCCTCGACGACACCGGCCACACCCCCCCACTCAGCGTGCACCTGCTGGGCTATCTGGTTGACCCGGACAACGCCGTGATGGTCGACGAGTTGGCAAAAATCCGCTCACACCGAGACGACCGCCTGCGGCTCATGGTGGAGCGATTGGCGGAAGACCTCGACATCACCTGGGCGGAGGTGGCTGACGGAATCGCTGAGGGCGCCACTCCGGGCCGCCCCCACATTGCAACTGTTTTGGTGCGCAAAGGCATCGTGAAAGACGTGTCAGAAGCGTTTGACCACTACCTCGCTTCCCACGGCCGCTACCACGTCCCCCACTATGCGCCACGATTGAATAGAGCCCTCGAAGTCATCACCCAGGCGGGTGGCGTTGCCATTTTGGCGCACCCCCTCAGCGGCGACCGCAGATACGCCCTTAAACATGCCTCCCACGCCGACCTGCTGATCGAAGAGCTTGCAGAACTTCAACGTCAGGGACTCTCCGGGGTGGAAATTCACCACCGTGAGAACGCGCCTCAGCATGTGGAGACCCTCCGTGACGCGGCAACCTCCCTTGGTCTCATTCAGACCGGTTCGTCGGACTACCACGGGGACAAAAAACCCAACCGGTTGGGTGAACACCTCACCGACGAAGTGGAGTTTCAGAAAATTCTTGACCGTGGCACCGGTCACCCCTGGCTGCCGCCAGGGGACACCACTGCTTAGCTTCGGGGCCCCTGCTCGGTGTGACGGGTGACACGCTTGCGGGGGCGACGTTTCTTCTGCGGGGCCGGTTTGTTTTCGCCGGAATCGCTGCGGGGGGTGTCTCGACGGGGTGGCTGACCGGCTTTCTTCTCGCGCTGAGGAATCGGGGTCGCCTTCAGGCGGCCTTTCGTTCCGGCAGGGATAGACAGGTCAGCAAAAAGATGCTCCGACGACGAATACGTTTCTTGTGGTTCGTCGATTCCCATCTCCAGGGCTCGGTTGATCAGCGCCCACTTGTGCAAGTCGTCCCAATCCACAAACGTCACCGCAATGCCCGTTTTACCGGCGCGACCCGTTCGACCCACCCGGTGGAGGTATGTTTTGTCGTCGTCGGGGACGGTGTGATTTATGACGTGGGTGACGTCATCCACGTCCACCCCACGTGCCGCCACATCCGTAGCAATCAGAACGTCTCTTTTCCCCGCCTTGAACTGGGTCATCGCGCGCTCGCGGGCGTCCTGGCTCATATCGCCGTGAACACTGACCGCGCCAAAGCCGCGGTCCGAGAGTTCTTCGGTGATGCGCTGGGCGGCACGCTTGGTGCGGGTAAAGATAATAGTTTTGCCTCGGCCGTCAGCCTGAAGAATGCGACCAATAACTTCGTCTTTGTCGAGAGCGTGAGCCCGGTAGACGATGTGTTTGATGTTCGCCTGAGTGATCGTTTCGTCGGGGTCTTGGGCTCGGATGTGAAGCGGTTTGCTCATAAACCGCCGCGCCAACGTGACCACCGGGCCGGGCATGGTGGCAGAAAACAGCATGGTTTGCCTAGTGGCAGGAATTTTTTGGAACAGGCGCTCGACGTCGGGCAGAAAGCCAAGATCTAACATTTTGTCGGCTTCATCTAAGACGACCACTTGAACTTCTGCCAACGACAGGTTTCGCTGTTGCATCAGGTCTAACAGGCGCCCAGGTGTTCCCACCACGATTTGTGCACCGGCTTCCAGTTGGGCGATTTGACCCTCATAGGCTTTGCCGCCGTAAATGGCGACAACGGCGGTGGTGCGGTTGGAGGTGGCCAGCTCGATATCTTCCGCCACCTGGATGCACAGTTCACGGGTGGGAACAACCACTAAAGCTTTCACACCGGGGCCCGGATTGTCACCCAATTTTTGGATGAGGGGGAGAGAAAACCCCAAGGTTTTTCCTGTTCCCGTGCGGGCTTGGCCAATAATGTCTTGGCCGGTGAGGGCAACGGGAATGGTTTGTTCTTGAATGGGAAACGGGGAGTCAATGCCAGCGCTTGTCAAAGCGTCGACCATATCCGGCGAAACGCCGAGGTCAGAAAAGTTCACTACATACAGCCTTATCGTTGATGTTGTTATTGGGCTCAGTGTATCGGGGAATGGGTGCGGCGCCCCCAGGCGAGCCCGGGTCACTATTGTGGAGGGGTGGTGTGGAGCTGGTGGAAGAAGAAAACACCGGGGCGGATTCTGAAGGTTCGCTCAAGAGCCGACGCTGACCAGGTCAGCCGCATAGACCTCACAGACTTGGTTCCGCCGGCAGCGGACTTCCTCGCACACAGTGCCGCGGCCATGTTGGTGCTCTCCGGCGAGTACTCCAAGGTGGGCCGTCAAGCCTGGTCGGTTGTTGACCAGGACGCGCTTGCCCGAGCCACCCAGGTTGCTCTTGAGAGATACGAAACACTCCATGGTCTTTTGGCCGACTATGTTCCTAACGCCACCGAGGCGATGGTGGGACCACTGGCGTATGTGAAGGAACAAATGGCCCGAATGGTGGCTGACCGTTGGTTTGAACGGGTTGCCACGTGTTACGCGGTCGGCGGTTTTTTGACCGACTTTTACCGCACCCTCGCCCAGGGGTTGCCCACCAGTCTGTCGAACAAGGTGTTGGAAGTGCTGGCGGATACCACCGATGAGACCCTCAGCGGCGACGTGTTGGCCCGCGTGGTAGAGCTGGACGTCCAGTATGTGTCACGGGTGAGCCTGTGGTCCAGGAGACTCGTTGGTGACACGATGCTTATTGCCCGAAATGCTCTGCCTCGTATCAACCGGGTGACCTCTACCGGTGATCGGTTTGAACCACTGTTCACCGACGTGTTGGCGTCACACAGTAAGCGCCTTGACCGCTTGGGTCTTACGGCGTAGTCGCCGGGACAGCCCCAGCGGGGGATGCCGCCTGAGCTTTCGTATCGGTCAAGCGGGTAAACATTTCCTCATCGTCGCCGTCACGTTTTTTCGGCAGCCAGAGAGCTAACCACAGCGTGACGGCGAGGGTTAGACCTAAGGTAATCAGCCAAGTCCAAACACTTCTGGGCGCCAGTCCTGCCCACACGACAACCACAAATGCCAGCGAACCGACAGCCACCCCCACCGAGGGCATGAGGCCCAAGCCGTGACGGTCACGCCCCGGCACGACGTATCGAATCGCCGCGCCAATGAGGCCGGCGAAGGTGACAACGAGTACGAGTTCCATTTACGGAGCAAACCCTACTTTGCGGCCAGACTCCTGGGTGAGCTCCACATAGGTGAGGGTTCTTGTGGGGACAATATAAATGTGACCCTTAGTGTCTTCCAAACGAAGCATGCCACCGTCCCCTCCCGCAACCTGGTCGGCGATGGTCTTTTCTAGCTCGGCGGCCGTTTTGTCGCTCTCAAAAACGATTTCGCGGGCCGAGTGTGCGATACCAATATGAATTTCCACGCTCCCTAGCGTACGACAGTCAGAGGTTAGCTTTAGCCTGGAGGGGTGAATATGTCAGCAAATCCCCAGTGGGCTGCTGACACCGTGGCGTGTATCACTGCTGACCCCACTGCGTCACAAGTGGTCATTGGTGCTGCGGGGTCAGGCAAAACAACCCTGCTGGTGGAACGCGCGGCGTACCTCATTGACAGTTTCGGGTTGCACCCAGACCAGGTGCGCCTGCTCACCCCCTCCAGAGCGCAAGCGACCAGGCTTCGAAACGACGTCGCCACGCGTATTCCCCGCGCCACGAGGGGTCCGTTTGCCAAAAGCGTGGCGTCGTTAGCGTTTGGCATCGTCAGCGCCGACCACATTGGTCGTGGTCTTCCGCAGCCGACATTGCGTTCCGGTGCTGATATTGATGAAGACATCAGGTCACTTCTCGCCGACCACGATGACCAGGCAGCGCCGTTTGCTGCCGTGTTTGACCGTGTCGTGTGGGAAACAGAAACATTCCGCACCGAACTTCGGGAACTTTTCGCCCGGGTCATCGAACACGGGCACACCGCCTCAGACCTCGAGTCGTGGGGCAAAGAGTTTGACCGCCCAGAATGGGTGGCGGCAGGTCAGTTCATGGCGGACTATCAGCAGGTCATCGCCCGCTCGAGGCCGCACAGTTTTGAACCGGCAGAGCTCATCATCCGAGCAGCCACCATTGTGAGCCAGCGCATGCCCGACGAGCTTGCTGACCTTCGGGTGTTACTTGTCGACGATGTGCATGACATTCCTGCCTCAGCGAGGCGACTCCTGGCGGCCTGCGTTTCCTGGGGTGTCTCTGTCACGGCAGTGGGTGACCCCGACAGTGCCGGTCAAACTTTTCGCGGTTCAGACCCCGACTCACCGGCGCTGTTAGCCGACCTTCTCAGTGTCACACCCACCTACCTTCCAGAGGTTTTTCGACACGGGAAAACCCTCCGAGATACCGTTTCCCGGTTGGTGGGACGGGTGGGGTCAGCTCGGGCTGGACAACAGCGCCAAGCGAGCTCCCGCGTGAGCGACCACGACACCCCCCTCTTGACGATTACCTCCGGTTCCACCACCGAAGAAGATGACGCCATCGCACGCTTCATCGCTGACCGGCACCATGCCGGCACTCGGCTTGACCAGATCGCGGTCATTTCTCGGCGGGCAGGGGCCCTGGGTGGTGTTGCCCGCGCTCTCGGGCAGTTACACATCCCCAGCCACCTTGCTACCCGCTCGCCCCTGTCTCATGAGCCAGCGGCGAGAGAGTTGCTGTGGTGGACGCAGGCGGCACTGTCTCCGGAAGTGATTACCGCCGAGCGGACAGCGGAGATGCTCGCTGGTATTTACGGGGGGTGGAGCGCGTTGGAGCTTCGACGCTTCACCACGTGGATTCGCCTACAGGAGGCAACGGCGGGCACCAGGCGCCCCGCGTCGGAGGTTCTCCGCGATGTTGTCGTGGGTGACGATATTGCTATCGACGCGCCCGATGTCCTCGCGAGGCACGTGGATCGCACGAGGCGGATCATCGACACTATTCGGAATGTGTCAACTGCCCCAATTGATCAGGTGATTTCTGCCGCGTGGAAAGTGGTCGGCGTCGAGGCGGAGTGGGTTGAGCGGGCTCAGGCAGGTGGTGACGGGTCACGGTTTGCCTCCGAGGCTCTCGACGCGGTCGTCGCACTGAGTGAAACGGCCACACGTTTTGCCGACACCCACCCGGGAGTGTCAGCTGACGTATTTGTTAGTCGAATACTGAACCAGGATGTTGCGGAAGACGTTTTGGTGCCCGAGCCTCTGGGCGAAGCAGTGTGGTTGGGAACCCCATCGGGGGCTGCCGGGAGGGAATGGGACACTGTCATTGTTCACGGCCTCAACGACGGAGTGTGGCCCAACACGAGGCTTCGCGGAACTTTGTTGGGAGCGCCCCACGTGTCGTGGGTATCCAAAGGGATGGCCCCGGGAGATATTGATCAGCGTCGGGTGGTCCTCGACGACGAAATCCGCCTGGCCGCGCTGGCAGCTTCGCGTGCCACCAGCCAACTGGTGGTGTCGGCAGTGAGCGCGGACGATACGGTTCCGAGCCCCCTGTTTGATCTCATGGCGACAGATTGTCCGCCGTGGGCAGGCGATGACACGTCTTTGCGGGATGTGCGCTCCCTCGTCGGGGCGCTGAGACGACAACGTATCACCGGGGCGCAGGAAAATGACCACCAGTGGGCGACACTTGGGTATTTGGCCAGTGTGAGATGTCCCGGGGCTCACCCAGACGACTGGTGGGGTCTTGCCCCCGCCACCACCACAGCTCCCCTCTTTGCTGATGAGGTGGTGAGGTTATCCCCGTCGAAGGTGGCCAACGTGGAAGAGTCGCCTCTGATGTGGCTATTGGACACTATTGCGCCGGAACCCCTGCCGCCCACCGTCGACATTGGCGCAATCATTCACCAGGCGTGGGAGAACAACCCGTGGGGTCCAGCAGAAAACATGTCTGCTTACGTTGATAGCCGCTGGTCCGACATCCCATTTGATTCTGTGTGGTTGGGGGAAGCGAAACGTGCCGAAGCGCACAGACAGATAGCCGCCCTCGACCATTATTTGCACGACCAGCGATCCGAACACATCGAGTTGGTGGCTTCGGAGAAAAAATTTGAGATTGCCTTTCCCGGGGCGCTCATGACCGGGTTTATTGACCGGATTGTTCGAGACGCCAGTGGCAACATCCTGGTGGTTGATTTGAAAACCGGTCGGCATAAGACCGACGGCCAAGTGGTCGACGATGCTCAGCTACTGTCCTACCAACTCGCCCTCACCACGCCAGAGGTGTCCGCAGAGTGGGGACTCGACGACGTCACCACCGGGGGTGCATATTTGTTGTATGTTTCCAGCGGTAAAGGCGGGAAGCCGTATCGCATCGCCTTCCAAGCTCCCCTGGATGACGACGGGCGAGAAGTGTTCCTGGAGCGACTGGAGGCGGTTCGGCAAGCCATCGCCCAGCACCAGTTCGCCCTCGGTGAGGGCGGTGGTCGAACCGGTGGTGGACCCCCGAAGCACCGCTGGCATCTGATGGGCCAGGTGTGTGGTGACTGAGACACAGTATTCGGCGGCAGAAATTTGTGACCTTCTCGATCTTCACGCCCCCACCTCTGAACAGCAGGCTGTCATTGAAGCGCCCCTGGAGGGTGTGTATCGGGTGATTGCGGGTGCTGGGTCAGGCAAAACAGAAACCATGGCCCTTCGCGTGGTGTATCTGGTGGCCAACAGGATGGTGGCGCCCCAAGATGTTTTGGGTCTGACTTTCACCAAGAAAGCCTCCGGCGAGCTGTCACAACGGCTCGGAGAACGCATCGCGCTGCTGGGTGAGCGTCTGCCCAACATTCCCACCCCCGACCCGTTTGACCGACCCAAGGTGTACACCTACAACGCTTTTGCGACGAGGCTTTTCTCTGACTATGCCGTCTACCTGGGCGTTGACGGGGATGTTCAAGTGGCCAGTGCCGCAACGGCGTGGGGTATTGCCCGGCAAGTGGTGAAAGACAGCCGGGACACCAGGCTGGCTGACTTGGGTGTGGGCGTTGATCGGGTGGCCAGCCTGGTCCTCAGGCTCTCCCAATCACTGGGCGAAAACGAAGTGGATGGCGACGATGTCACCGCACTGGTGAGCCGCGTGAGCGAGCTCGCCGATCTTCCCCACGGGGGTCGAGGTCAATACGCCGAGGTCGATGAATATGTGGGCAATGTGGCGTCGCTATTGCCGCTGTGGGGTGTGGTCGAAGACTTTCAAGAAGCCAAAAAACGCCGCGGCATTGTCGAATTTTCCGACCAGGTGCGATTCGCTTTAGACGTTGTGAGACGAGCACCCCAGGTGTCAGAAACTCTTCGCCACACACACAAAGTGGTGTTACTTGACGAATATCAAGACACCAGTGTGTTGCAGGCAAAACTGCTCTCAACACTGTTTGCTGATCACCCGGTGATGGCAGTGGGAGACCCCCACCAGGCGATTTATGGCTGGCGGGGGGCAAGTGCGGGAAACCTCACCGATTTTCCCACCCAGTTTGCGCCGACAACGCAGGCAACAACATTTTCACTGGCCATTAGCTGGCGAAACTCGAAAGCCGTATTGGACGCCGCCAATACTCTGGCGATTCCTCTGACCCGTGATAACCCCGACGGGGTTGTCAGCCTTCAGCCGAAACCAAACGTTCCAGACGGTCTTGTGCACGTGGAGATTTTGGAGACACTTGACCAGGAGGCTGAAGCAATCGCGTCGTGGTTTGGGCAACGACTGGTGTCAGGCGACGAACAGTCACCCACAGCCGCGCTTCTGCTTCGAAACAGGTCACACCAGGACGTTTTTGTTCGAGCACTGCGCTCACAGGGTATCCCCGTGCACGTTTTGGGCATTGGGGGGCTGTTATCTGACCCGGTTGTCGCCGACATGGTGTGTGGGGTGGCGGTTGTTCACCGACCCGAAGCAAATACAGAATTAGTCAGATTGTTGGCCGGGGGGAAATATCGAGTAGGGGTCGCCGACCTGTATGCCCTCGCTCAGGTGGCCAAGAAGTTGCGGCGAATACAGTCCACACCCCCTGGGCTCGACGCTGACCGCGGTGTGGACCCCATCACCCCACCAGCACTTTCGCTCGTCGAGGCTCTCGATTGGCTTCGAACAAAACCGGACACCGACGGTGTGTGGGAGTCGTTTTCGCCGGAAGGTCGGCAGCGACTGCGACGGGCTGCCGAGCTTATTCACTCTAGACGGCGGTATCTCCACGACGATCTGATTGACCAACTGGTGGGCTTTGAAAAAGCTGTCGGGTTGGATATTGAGGCTTCAGCGAACCCGGAGCGCGACGATTCCAAGAAGTCACGCGCTGCCCTGTTTGACGCCGCCGCCACCTACCAGGCCACCAGTGACGCCCCCACAGCGTCGGGTTTTATCGACTGGCTGCAGGAAGCCGAATGGCGGGACAATTTGCAACCGCGCAGTGACGACCCCGAACCTGGCTGTGTTCAAGTTCTGACCATTCACGGGGCAAAAGGTTTGCAGTGGGATTATGTGGCCATCCCACGGATGGTCACCGACGAACTTCCCTCGAAATCCCGTGACGGCAAAAAAGGCTGGTTGCAACGCGGCGAACTTCCCTACCCGCTTCGCGGTGACCGCGAGCATTTGCCCGAGTTCACTTTTGGTGGTGCCGAGACAAGAAAAGAAGTCAAAGACGCGGCCGAAGAGTTTTTTAGCCGGGTCGCCGATTACCATCTGGCTGAGGAGCGCCGCTTAGCGTATGTGGCCATCACGAGGACCAAACAGGAGGTGGGCCTGTTCGGGTCCTTTTGGGCAACGCAGCTTCGCCCCCGCACCCCTTCCGTGTTCATTCGGGAACTCGACAAGAGTGGGCTCATCGCACCGGTTCCCCAGGCGTCCGAATTCGACGAAAACCCTCGAGAAAACGCCGTCGATGACGTGTTGTGGCCAGGGGACCCGCTCGGTGAGCGACGCCCCGCGGTCGAGCACGCTGCAGCTCAGCTGCTGCCCCACGTCGCCCGAGCGCCTCACGGCATTGACGAGTCGTTTCGACAGGCACTCGATGAGGCCATCACTGCTCAACACGCACCGCCTCGGGCCGCCAAACCTGCCATACCTTTCCGGTTGGCCGCGTCAAGCTTGGAGGGTATCGTGAAAGATTCTGACACGGTCATGGCTCGTCGCATGCGACCGGTTCCGCGGCAGGTTATGGGGGCAGAACGGGCAGGAACACTGTTTCACGAGTGGGTAGAAACCCACTATCGAGAACGCGGTGTCACCCTCCTCGCTGGAGATGTTGATATTGATGGCGAGCCGGAGGCGAACACAATGTCAGACGAAGCATCCTGGCGGGAGGGTTTCCTCGCCAGCGATTTTGCCCACCAAACGCCTCTTGCTATTGAGCGGGAAATTCACCTCCCGATTGCTAGGCGGGTGGTGGTGTGCAAAATCGACGCCGTGTTTGAGACCGACACGGGTGTCGACATTATCGACTGGAAAACCGGTCGACCTCCGGCCAACGCCGAGGAGGAGCGTGCCCGGTCGTTGCAACTGTCGTTGTATCGATTAGCGTGGTCGGCGTGGAGTGGCATGCCGCTTGAACAGATCACCGCGGGGTGGTGGTTTTCAGCAACACGTGAACTGGTGCGACCAGCGACCCTGCTCACCATGGACGAACTAGAGGCCGTGCTCACCGACGCTTTTGGTGCTTATGAGGCGGGCGACACAAAGTCGTGAATTTTTTGCCGAATCACTGACGGGTCAAGGTGATAGTTGCTCGTAAAAATTCCGCCCTCTTCTGGGGTGTAAAACAGGTGCCAATAGTGCGAGTGTGTGAGGGTGGCGAGGTCAGGCAGGATTGTCATGTGGGTGAGGCGGGAATCCTGCCAACACAGCACGTGTGTATCAGGGGAGGCGAAAAGCATCCCCGCAAACCCCGCACCAGATGGCCCAATGATGTGTGTTGCGCCGGAGAACAAAGTGACCTGTTCGGCCAAAGATAATGTCTCCGGGGCAACCGCGGTGAAACCAAACTCGGCGGCAACCGCGGCAATTTCATCCTGGTTGTATACCCGCCTGTTTCCGGTTCGGGTGATAAAAATTTTGTCGCCCCACGGTGACGTGTGCCCGCCGAAGCGGTCAAGGAACACTTGGCGGTATGACTCCATTCCTTCTCGGTGGAGGAGGTGAATTTGAGACACTGGTCGGGTAGCGACGAGACTGTCTGGGGCATTCATGATTTCGAGCGAATCAATCCAACACAGTGACCCCCGAATGCGCCCTCCTTCCGGAATGCGAATGACATCCCGGCCGTCGAGGAAAAGCTCCAATGCCTCCACCATGGTGGGGTAGCGAAAAATTGATTCGGGGACACACACCGGCCACGATCGGAACGGTTCGGGGAGCAGTCGGGCCGTGTGAAGCTGGGGCAGAGCATCCACCAGCCAGTGGTACCAGTTTGTGTGAGAATGGCCACCCAGCAAAATGGCGCCATCAGTGTCAGTGGTGTGGCCACGGGTCATGTTGACCAGCGCACGAAATCCCGACTCCCACACCACCTGGTTTCCTTTTCTGACCACCGTCCAGGGTCCGGGATTTCTGCGCGGCCCAATCATCATCTGGTTGCCGTGAACCAGGTAGGGGAAGTGGCGGGTGGCGACAGTCGTGGCGCGCTCGACAACCCGCCACCCCACGGGAGGAAAATGTTCTGGTTCTGGCTGGACGAAGGGCTGACCAAATTCTTGAACGCGCGAGGTGATAGCTGGTGTGGGGCCATAGATGGTGCCCTCGTGGGTGACGCCACGGGTGATGATTTCTTGCACCTGGACGGGTCTCACCCACCGGCTAATGAGCCAGCCCAGGCCCGGTATGTTCGCTAAAGCGTGGAGGACGATGTAAACGGTGCGAAGAATCTGCTTCACCGCAACAGTCTAGCTCTCAGAAGTGTCGCTCAGCGGATGGGGATTCTCGGTGATGGGTTCAGTGAGGTCTGATTCCATGTCCCCGGAGATACGGTCGTGAAGTTCGTTAATCAGCTGTGTTGCTTCGTCGACAATCTGTTCGTTTCGACTATCAATTCCGTGGAGTAACCACCGGGCGATGTCGAGTTCAGCCCAGAACCTGGCCCGTTGGAAAATCCGCTGGTCAGCATCTTGGCGGTTATCCAGGTAAGCGGTTTTTGCGGGTTCTAAACGTTGTGCCACATGCGGGGTGGTGAACCAGGCAACATCTCTGGCCGGGTCGCCCACAGCCAACTCTCGCCATCCGGTGACCGCAGTGATGGTGACACCTTCGGTGAGGAACGCCCCCAAGTGAAGTGCGCCGTGAATGATGGTGGGTTCAAACTGCCACAGGTCTCGGTCTTCGTAGGCGGCTTCCCAACGGCGAAGAAGGTTCTTGGGAAGGAGAGTCGTTTTTGCTGCTCGATCGACAATGCTGGTCGCTTTACGCATGGAATCCGTGGCGGAGTGGACAGGCCTGCCCTGGTCATACAACGTTGACGCGGGGATGGAGTGCAACTGGGCAATCGCCTGGCCCACCGCTGAGGCCATGTCGGGTGTGATTTTGTCTTGACGTATGCGGACACCCGGCAAATAGGCGCCAACGCTGAGTGTCCGCCCCTCCACCGTGGTGGTGCCAATGACGCGGGGGGCAGCGAAAGGTAAGCGGGAACGCAGGCCTTCGCCGATGGCTTGAGCTCCAGAAACTCGGTCACGCTGTTTCGATTCGGCTTCGTCAGATTCGGGCACTTCAATCACCCAAGCCTGCCCGTCGGCATCCCAGGCGAGTGCTGAGCGAACACCGGGAAGATCAAATTGGGCAGTTTTCACCAACTGCATATCGGGCACAGCTGCGGCTGCCTGCGCCGCTAGCATGAGGGTGTGATGGCTCATACCATCCAGGGTATGTCGACAGGTCTGAAGCACCCGTTTGCCACACCGTTCGTGCCAGGGGAAGGGAGCAGGCACCGTGACCTATTCGGAGAATCTTCCCCTGTCTCGAAACGCTCTGGACCGGGATGCTCAAAGCCGATCCGTTCCCGGCCTCCTCGATGACGCCTGGCAACGAGGTGACACCAAAGTGGTTGCCATTTGGCGGGGAGAAGTGCTGTGTGACACGGGGGACACTCTGGCTCTTCGACTGTTATCGCCCACCGAGGTTCTCCAATGGGAAAAAAGACTGTACCTGGGGAAGACGACCATCGATTCGGATGACGGGGTTCTCGCCGGAACGGTGATTATTGGTGTGATGTTGAGCGACGACCAAGCCAGGGCGATCGAACCAGATGTCACCAAATGGGTCAGTGGACGAACCAGCGGTCACGCTCTCGGAGCGCGCGATGCAGGCTTGCTGGTTGAAGCGTTGGCGCTGTCCAACTGGCACCGTTCCCACCAGTTCTCTCCCTTGAGTGGCGCAGCAACCAGACATTCGGACGCCGGCTGGGTGTTGGTGGATGAAGAATCGGGCAAAGAGATTTACCCTCGCACCGACGCCGCAATTATTGTGCTGGTGACCGATTCCCATGACCGCATAGTGTTGGGAAGTAATGCCATGTGGGAGGCGCAGCGTTATTCCCTCTTGGCGGGTTTTGTGGAACCCGGGGAGTCGCTCGAAGCTGCGGTCATCCGCGAAGTCCACGAAGAATCGGGCCTCGTGGTGAAAAGCCCCGTCTACTGGGGAAGCCAACCGTGGCCATTTCCGGCGTCACTGATGGTCGGATTCCGGGCAGAACTTGACGAGGAAGCTTCGGGGGCCCTCCGGCCAGATGGGACAGAAATCATCGACCTGCGCTGGTTCAGCAGAGATGAACTACAAGCCGCACTGCCCACCATTGCCCTGCCCGGGCCCACGTCCATTGCCCGCCAAATGATCGAACACTGGTTTGGCAGGCCCCTTGTGTCGGGGCCGTGGTAGTGGCTGACCTGTTAGCGGGCCTCAACGATGGCCAAAAAAAAGTAGCGACCTGGTTTGACTCACCGGTTGTTGTGTTGGCGGGGGCGGGCACAGGAAAGACGAGAGCCCTCACACACCGCATTGCTCACGGTGTCGCCGAAGCCCACTACCGGGCAGAAAACACTTTGGCGTTAACGTTCACCCAAAAAGCGGCCGCAGAAATGGCCGGCCGACTGCGCGCGCTCGGTGTCCAACAGGTGTCGACGAGGACGTTTCACTCGGCAGCGCTTCGCCAGTTGCAACATTTTTGGCCCAAGCTGACCGGCGGTTTTTTGCCCGATATTCTCCCCAGCAAAGCCAGCCTTGTTGCGCATGTTCTCGAGACGATGCGCATCGCAGTTGACCAGGCCGTCCTTCGTGACATTGCTGCCGAGGTGGAGTGGCGGAAGGTGAAAAGTTTGAGCCCGCACGACTATCGCACAGCCGTCGAAGCGGGGGTGAGGGTCACACCGGCAGGGCTGAGCGCTGACGACATGGTGGAGGTGTTTGACCGATACGAGAAGGCGAAAACCGAACGTAAACGCATCGATTTTGAGGACGTGTTGTTGCTCGGCGTGGGAATGCTTGAATCGGAGCCTGGTGTTCTCGCTCAGGTCAGAGATCGGTATCGGCATTTTTTGGTCGATGAGTATCAAGATGTCTCACCGATCCAACAGCGACTGCTCGATTTGTGGCTGGGGGACGCAAAAGATGTCTGCGTGGTGGGAGATGCCTCCCAAACGATTTACACTTTCGCCGGAGCCACCAGCGATTACCTTTTAGGTTTTCCAGACGCCCTCCCGGACGCGCACCTGATTCGATTGGAAACCAACTACCGCTCGACGTCAACGATTGTTGAGTTGGCGAACCGGGTCATCGACAACCAACCCGGGGCTCTCACGCTTGTCTCACAAAGTGGTCCGGGGCCAGACATTGAACTGATTGATGAAGACACCGACGACCGGGAAGCTCAGGCCATTGCACAGCGCATTGCCGCCCTCAACGCAGGCGGCACGGCGCTTGGCCATATTGCCATCCTCCACCGATATGCCGCCCAAATGTTGGCTATTGAGGGCGCGCTTCGCCAGCAGGGTTTGTCAGTCTATGTCCAAGGGGGGACAAGATTTTTTGACCAACCACACATCAAACGTGCTGTCATGGAAATTCGTGGCGCTGCTGTTGCCGGCGTTCAGGGGTCTATCGCCCAGGTGGTGACCGACATTTTGTATGGGGTGGGTTATCAGGCGAAAGAACCTGACCACCGCGGGGCCGAACGTTCCACCTGGGAGGACCTTCGCGCGCTGATTGCCCTTGCAGAAAGTTCTGACCAGGCAATGACTCTCACCGAATTTTCAGACGAATTAGTGAAGCGTGCCGCCGCGCATGACGAACCAGACCGTGACGCCGTCACTCTCACCACGGTTCACGCGGCAAAAGGCCGCGAATGGCCAGTGGTTGTGGTGATGGGGTTGACGGAAGGCAACTTTCCGATTTCTTATGCGAAAAAGGATGCCGAAATCGCTGAAGAACAGCGCCTGTTTTATGTGGCCGTGACGCGCGCACAGCAGCGCCTCATTTTAAGTCTCGGCCGTGCACAACGTCAGGGCGCTGCCCACCAACGAACCCCCAGCCGGTTTCTTCGAGCACTCAAGCGATAACGGCGGTGTCACTGGGCAGTGTGGAGGCCGCGGCAGGCGCAGCGGGGATGAAAATCGATAGCCTCCCAGGTGATTCGCCGATCGACGGCCGAAAAAGATGCCCGAGTGAATCCGGGTTCACACCCGGGCATGCCGCCGGGGCTCAACAGCAGAAGAAGGAGAGCCCAGGCCATACCGATATGGGGTGAGGCGATCAGGGGGGACCTTTTTCCCCACAGTTGGCTGGATATTTCCAACCAGCCAACGGTGTTGTCTCGTCGGTGTGATTCCACACACACCAAACACGGCGTGTGGCCGGGAGTGACTGCCGGCCCCACCGAAACGGTTTGGTCACTGAAGATCACTGGAGTGTGCGGGACGTCAGTTCTCGACAACAGGTCAGCCCAACGGGGGTGAACAAGGTAGTCCGCAACCACCATCACAGTGTCACCGACGGGGACCGTGTCGTCAGTAATCTGCCCCGGAATAGTGACCTCCATGCCACACATCCGAGCCAGGGTTGACAGCTCGTGGATTGCGTCTGAAGTGCTCCAGGCTTCTAATCGCAGTGGAGAAGTGGGGGCGGGGACGTTGAGTGCTGGCCACAGGGCGCCCACCAGGTGGTCGACCCAGTCTGCACTGACTCGGTGAACTCGGGCCAGCATGGCCAACCCGCTCGCGGGGGTGCCTTGGGAGAGAGCGTGCAAAAGTGGTGCTGCATTATCGGGGATGTTGTCCAGGTGTGCTCGGGGAGGGTCTATGCCCACTTGGATACTGGTGGCACTCGTCCACACCAGCGGAAGATGTTCTGGTAGACGGTAAACGGGAGAATCCATGCCCTCAGCATGGGAGAAACTCACACCCGGTGACGTTTCTTGTCCACATCCCTACTGGGGCGGATTCTTCGGGTTCTCACGTTCATCGGATTGTCCAAGGTCCTCGTCCCCGGGCTCCGACTGTTCACCAAAAATGTTGTCCAAGAAACTGTCAACATCGGTGATGTCTTCACCGGAACCAGCCAGCCGTGCGACACAGGCCTCCGGGTTGTCGAGGTCGAACTCGGTGGGAACAACGTCTGGGTGACTCCACAGTTCGTCGCGGGCCTCCGGCCCTAAAGCGTCGTGGATGCGACCCCACAGTGCGCTGGCATCGCGCAGGCGCCGGGGTCGCAGTTCCAGCCCGACAAGTGTTTTGAATGCTTGCTCGGCGGGGCCACCGGTTGCGCGTCTGCGCCTAATCGCCTCGGCCACACTGTCTGCTTTTGGTAGGCGGCTTGTGGCGAGGGTGGTGATGTGGTCTACCCATCCTTCGATGAGAGCCAACATGGTTTCTAGCCGCTCCAAGGCCCGCAGTTGCGCTTCGGTGCGCTCTGGCAACAGCGCGCCGCTTGCAAGAAGTTCTTGAATGTCGTCGGGTTTGGTCGGGTCAAGGTTTTCAGCGATCTCAAAAATACGCTCACCGTCAATACGAATGCCTCGGGCATAGTCACCCAGAACACTCATCAGGTGTGAACGTAACCACCTGGCGTGACGGAAAAGCCGCTGGTGGGCGAGCTCACGGACCACCACATACAAATCCACTTCATCTGCGGGAACTTCAAGGCCCCGCGAAAAGTTGCTCATGTTTTGAGGCAGGAAACCCGCGCGAACATCACCCTCAGTTTCCGCCTGAATGAGGGGAATGCCAATATCCCCGGCGGAGAGAACTTCCTGTGACAGTGTTCCCACCACCCCCGCAAGTTGGAGACGAAACAGGCTTGTTCCGAGCTTCGTCAACATTGCTTTGGACTGACCCAGCAGGTCAGCCATTTCTTCGGGTGCGTGTTCGGCCATCATGTCGCCCAGCGCATTCGACAGGGCCAATGCGACAGGGTCGGCCATTTCTTGCCACACCGGCAGGGTGCTGCGCGCCCAATCAGCTCTTCCCATGACCAGGGGCAACGTGTCGGGGGCAGGAATGTCGGTGACCTCGCTCACCCACAGCGCGCCGATGTTGATCAGCGATTGAAGGTGTTCGGCTCTCTCGCCGGTGACATCTTCAGACCCTTTCTTCGCCACGCTCACTGCGTGATCGACGGCAGCGCGCTCGCCGCCCATCATTGCTTGGCCCATCCCTTTGGTGAGTTGGTCAATCATGCCAAGCAGCTCTTCCGGGTTGCCTTCGAAGCCTGCGGCTTTGGCTAATTCGCTTGGGTCAAAACCTTCCCCACCTTCAAAAAGGCGTCGGAATGCTTCCCGCATCCACTCGTCGGGGGAATCCTGCGGGCTGTCCGGATCGCGATCTGACATGACTCCACGCTACAGCCTGGGACCACCCGGGCCGAGACTGTTCGCTCAGGGCTCCGCCGTTACACTGGCACCGAAGCTACTAAGCGGAAGGCCCCATGGTTCTCTACACCTCGCCCGACCCGAGCGCTCACATTAGGGAGCGCTCGAGGGTTGTCGGCTGGTTACTGCTGGTGTTCACCGTGGTGACCACACTGGTTTTGAGTCTTCTTCCCGCCCCCTACGTTATTGACCAACCCGGCCCCACGTATGACACGCTCGGCCAGGTGGAAACCGATCAGGGGGCGGTGACGCTCATTTCTGTGCCGGAGAGCCCCGACTTCCTGCAGTCTGGTGAGCTTCGCTTGACGACGGTGACGCGGGTGGGAAATCCGGAGAGTTTGCCGTCGTGGTGGAGTGTGATGGTCGCGTGGGTGACACGTGACAGGTCGGTGATGCCCGTCGACGCTGCGTTTCCTCCTGGCCGAACGGTGGAGCAGAATCGTGAAGCGGCCCGAATTGACATGGAAAATTCTCAGCAGGAAGCAATTGCCGCTGCCTTTGGATACCTCAATGTTCCCTACACCAGTTTTGTTCGAGTTGAAGCGGTTGTGGAGGGTGGTCCCAGTGAGGGGGTCATTCGAAACGGCGACATCATTTCCCAGGCTGCCGGCGTTCGGGTTGCTGATGTCACTCAACTGCGCGCGCTGATTGCCGACAACGGCGTTCAACAGGCGATAACTATCACCCTCGAGCGTGAGGGAAACGACATCAACATTCCGGTGATTCCCCGAATGTCCGACGGACCACGGCCCATTCCTGCTATCGGAGTTTTGGTTTCTGGCCGATACGACTTTTCAACCCCGGTCGAAATTCAGCTGGAAAATGTTGGTGGCCCTAGTGCTGGCCTTATTTTTGCTTTAGGTGTTGTCGAAAAACTCACCGCGGAAGAAATTGTCCCCCCGGCGGTTATTGCCGGAACGGGAACAATCACCGCCTCGGGTGAAGTGGGTGGGGTGGGGGGTGTTCGACATAAAGCGTTTGGTGCCGCGCAGGCGGGCGCGAGAGTGTTTCTGATTCCCCGTGACAATTGCGATCAGGTTCGAGGGCTCAATATTTCTGGCATGGACATTGTTCCGGTGGTGACCCTCAATGATGCTGTTGACGTTTTGGCAAGGTCACGTGGCGGGGCCCCATTGCCGAGTTGTTCAGGTTGAGCCAAGGTGTTCTCCGAGTTTGTTTATAGACTGGGGAGACTTGTGCCAAGTTCAAGGGAGCATTCGTGAGTCAAACAGTGGTGTCTGGTACTAATCGTGGACGGGTGACCTGGGGTGTCACCCTCGGGATTCTTGCCGCAATTGTTGTCGGTTTCTTCATTTTTGCATCGCTGTATACGGAGGTTCTCTGGTTTGACCAGCTGGGCTTCGTCGAGGTTCTGCTCACCCGCTGGTTTGCCAGTGCGGCCATGTTTGTCATCGGGTTTGTGGCGATGGCAGTCCCCGTGGGGATCTCCATTGACATGGCGTGGCGTTTTAGGCCTGTCTACGCGAAGTTGTCCAATGAGTTAGACCGCTACCGGCAAATGATTGACCCGTTGCGCCGTCTGGCGATGATCGGCATTCCCGCCGTCTTGGGCCTCTTCGCTGGTTTGGCGTCAGCTAACGCGTGGCAACAGTTTGTGTTGTGGACGGCACGTCAACCTTTCGGGATCACTGATCCGCAGTTTGGTCAAGATGTTGGTTTCTACGTCTTCGAACTTCCCGTCTACCAGTCGGTGCTGAGTTTCGCGTCGGCCGTCGTCATTATTTCGGCGATTGGTGCGGCGGCAACAGGGTTCTTGTATGGCGCGATTTCGGTGAACGGCCGTGAGGTTCGCATTTCCCGTGTGATGCGCATTCACATTGCCATTTTGGGTGTGGTGTATTTTGCCCTCCAAGCGGTGTCGTTGTGGTTGCGCCAGTTTGAGACCGTCGTATCGGCCAGCCCCGGCTTTTTGGCTTTCGGCGCTGGATTCACTGAAGTAAACGCCACCATTCCCGCCCGGGCCATCCTGGCCGGTATTGCGGCTCTCGTCGCTGTCTTGTTCCTCATCACGGCAATTATTGGGCGTTGGCGCCCGGCAATCGTGGGAACTGCGCTATTTGTGGTGTCGTCGCTTCTCATCGGTTCCGCCTACCCCGGCATCATTCAGCGGTTCCAAGTGGATCCGAGCGCGAGGACTTTGGAAGCGCCCTACATTGATCGAAATATTGATGCCACGAGAGACGCCTACGGCGTTTCTGACCTGGAATATGTTCCCTACCAGGCAGTCACCGAGGCCTCCGCAGGTGCGCTCCGAGAAGACGCCATCACGACGGCGAATATTCGACTCATTGACCCGGCTCTCGTCACTGACGCATTTGCCCAGCTGGAACAGTTCCGTCAGTATTACCGCTTCCCCCAGTTTTTGGACGTCGACCGGTATGAAATAAACGGCGAAAGCGTTGACACGGTCATCGCTCTGCGTGAAATGAACCTGGCCGGTTTGCCAAGCCAAAGTTGGTACAACAACACGATCGTGTTCACCCACGGTTTTGGTGTCGTCGCCGCTTACGGCAACCAGCGAACCGCGGATGGCCAGCCGAAATTTATCGAGCAGGGAATCCCGCCGAACAAGGTGTTGGGCGACTACGAGCCACGAATTTACTTCGGTGAATTCTCCCCCGAGTATTCGATTGTCGGCGGACCGGAAGGCTCGCCCGCCCTCGAACTGGACTTCCCCTCCGGCGACGACGAAAGCACCCAAAACGCGACCTACACGTTTACCGGTGACGGCGGTCCGACACTGGACAGCTTCTTCAAACAGCTGCTTTATGCGCTGAAGTTCCAGTCGGAGCAGATCATCCTCTCCGACGCGATCACCTCAGAGTCGCAAATTCTCTACGACCGTCACCCGCTCACCCGAGTGGGCAAAGTAGCGCCCTTCCTCACCCTCGACAACGACCCCTACCCGGCAATCGTTGACGGCCGTGTGGTGTGGATTGTGGACGCTTTCACCACAACTGCCAGCTACCCCTACTCCACCCCGGTGAACGTGTCACAGGCGATTGCCGACACGTACCGTCCGGCACCGCAGATTGCTTTTGATCAGATTAACTACATCCGCAACTCTGTGAAGGCAACTGTTGACGCGTATTCGGGTGAAGTAACTCTGTATGCGTGGGAGGCGGACGATCCAATTTTGGCGGCGTGGATGGAAGTTTTCCCTGATGCCGTCAAGCCGAAAGACGACATGTCAGAAAATCTTCTCCGACACGTCCGTTACCCGCAAGACATGTTCAAAGTGCAGAGGAACATCCTCGGGGCCTATCACGTGCAAGACCCGGGCACCTTCTTCTCCAGCGAAGACGAGTGGGTCACCCCCAACGACCCCATTTCGAACCCGGCAGCGCCCAGGCTTCAGCCGGCCTACTACCTCACCATGCAGATGCCCGGTGCTGAAGACCCGTCCTTCACCATCTACTCGACGTTCATTCCTCGAGCAACCGGTGAAGCAACGCGTAACGTGCTATTCGGTTACCTTGCGGCCAATGCTGATTATGGTCCTGACTATGGAAAGCTGACGCTCTTGACATTGCCGAAGCAGACCACTGTCCCCGGACCCGGTCAGGTGCAGGCCCAGTTTGACTCGGATGCGAACGTCGGTCAGCAGTTGAACCTGTTGCGCCAGGGCCAAACCGAAGTCATCTCGGGAAACCTGTTGACCCTGCCGGTTGGTGGCGGTCTGCTGTATGTTCAGCCGGTGTATGTCCGATCAACCGGTGACACGTCGTATCCGCTGCTGCGGAAAATCCTGGTGTCATTCGGTGACCGAATCGCCTTCGAAGACACGCTCGACGAAGCACTCGACGCTCTGTTCGGAGGAGATTCGGGTGCCGTGGCCGGTGACGGTGGCATTGAACCGGGAACAACGCCAGACCTCGAAGACATTGCCGAACCAGACACGGTGACCCCGCCGGCTCCAGAGCCTGAGGACACCGTTGACGAAGGCCCCGGCACAGTCATCGCCGAAGGCCTCGAAGCCGCCTTGGAGGACGCCCGCCAAGCCCTGCAAGATCGTGAAGCTGCCTACCGGAACAACGATCTTGTCGCCGCAGCTGAAGCTGACCGCAGGCTCACCGATGCGATTGAACGTGCCCTGACGTTCGACATCAACTAAGCCGGTCAAGAGACCAGTTCACCTCTGGTAAACTGGTCTCTTGCGACGCGGGGTGGAGCAGTTCGGTAGCTCGCTGGGCTCATAACCCAGAGGTCGTAGGTTCAAATCCTGCCC
>SKHB01000026.1 GCA_007117135.1 Microbacteriaceae bacterium
GCTTCGATAGCTGCGTACACACTGGGGTTCACCACTCTTGCTAACCCTCTGGCTTCTCGAAGCCCGTGAATGGTTTCTAGAACCCGGGGCACAAACATTTCAACAAACTGTTTCGCGGGAGGTAGCGCTGAGGTCCCAGTGGGTTGATAATCAAACAGCTCGTCTTTTTTTGCCTGCCGGTACAGACGCTTTTTGGGTGTGTTGTTGGGTGGTGAACCCGTGGTGTCGGACTTCTGTTCAGCCTGAGGGATTGTCGGGCCGTTCTTGTCCTCATACTTGTCGTCGTTAAATGTCTGATGGTTATCGGTGGCCATTTTGTGTGTCCTTTCCTCCGATGGGGTCAAAACCCCACCACTACGCTGTGCTGGGAAAAATTAACATAGTGAGAGTTTCTCCCCAAAGGAAGAGTATTTTTCACTCTGTGGATAACTTTTGTTGACGTTCGCGTTTTTTTTCTTAAAATTCGCCGGTGCGTTGGACACATTTTTTTAGCCATTTAGAACACGACTTTGCCGTCGATGCCCACCCAGACCAGGACGCGACCTTATCCCGGGACACTGTCGACTCCCACCTCCTCGACGTGTGTGCCCGCGCAAAGGCGTCCGGAGGTTTCGTGACGGTGGGCGTGGTCACCGGGGAGGTTCTACACGTGTCCCCCCGAGCAGTGGCCACGGAATGGTTCTCCGGACTGGTGGGGAATGAGCGGGGATCAGGTGTGGTGATCCCGGTGGCAGCGGTCGAGTGGATTGAGGGCGGCCTGAGTAGTTCCCCCCCATCCAGCGCACCCGCGCTGTCGGCAACATTTGCCGATGTGTTGGCAGACATCGCCAGACGCTCCGCGTCTGTCACTATCCGGACACGTCGGTCCGATTTTGCGGGTTGTGTTGTCAGGGTGGGAGACGGCTACGTTGACGCGGTGGGTTCACACTCCACCCACTCCACCCCCAGTCGCCGGTTCTCCACGGCGTCAATCGTGGCTGTTTTCCAGGGCGCTGCTACTTGGGGATAACTTTCACCCTGCAATCCCCTCACCGGTCACCATGGTCTAGAGGAGGGACCTATGACACATTCACGCTCGAAACGCTCCATTGATTGGCGAATCATTGCCGGCCTCGTCATGGTTGTTTTAGGCGGTGTGGGAACTCTTTTGCTGGTCGGGTGGATGGATACCACCAAGCCATACTTGGCGCTGGTCAATGATGTGGTGGAGGGACAAACACTGACAACTGGTGACGTCACTACCGTGGACATGCATGTTCGGGCGGGCGCTGTTCCGTATCTGATGGCTTCAGACCGAGAACTTGTCGAGGGCGCTTTGGTGACCAGGTCTCTGAGCGCTGGAGAGTTGATTCCCCTTCACGCCCTGGGCTCCCCGCGCGCCCTCGACACCACCACCATCACGATGGCTCTCCAAGCCGGGGGCGCGCCGTGGTTGTCACCGGGAGCCCTCGTGGATGTGTGGATGTCTCCAGCCATCGAACTGGGTCTGTATGGTCCCCCGCGAATTGTTGCCACCTCAGCCGTGGTCTCAGGGGTGAGAGCAGAAGAGGGTTTCGCTGCCGACCCCAGCGTGGTGAACGTTGACATTCGGGTGATTCGCCGGGATGCACCGGCCATCATTGGAGCCCTGGCGAATAGTTTTCCCCTTCACCTCACCCCCTCCCATCGGGGCGATGCCCGGTGAGCGTGTGGGGGGTGGTGGCCAGCGCTGCAGTATGGCAGGTGGTGGAAAGCGACTGGGATAGGGAGGCGTTACCCCTGGGCTGGGTGAGCTTCTCAGCAGCTGAAGCTCACACGCTGATTCCCGCCGGCGGAATTAGCCACTTGCTGGTTGAAGCGCGTGGTGATTTGCTTCACCAACCACTGGTAGAGGCAGCCGATTCAGAGGGTATTGCTCTCGTTGCTCTGATTACCGGCCCAGCCAGCGAGGATGTTGCCCGAGCCCTGGGGATAGCACTGCGGGTTCGAGGGCCAGATGACCTTCGTCACATTCTTGCCCCCCGCGTCACTTCCGCCACGGCGAATGACGCGACTGTGGCCAGTGGTCTCACGGTTGCCGTGTGGGGACCAACCGGGGCGCCTGGCCGAACAACTGTGGCGACCTCTGTGGCCTCTCTGATGGCGGGCCAGGGCCTTCGAGTGTTGCTCGTCGACGCCGATTCTCGCAGTGGCGCAATCGCCCCTGCGCTGGGACTTTTAGATGAAGTTCCCGGATTCATTGCCGGTTGCCGACTCGCTGATCGCGACCAGCTCACGGCGGATGACCTTCGACGCCTCTCCCACCGATACGAGTGTGCGGGGAGCACCTTTGACGTGTTAACCGGTGTCACCAGTGGTCGCCTTTACCCAGAAGTCACCCCGGACACCATCACCCAGCTGGTCGAAATGGCGCAGGGAGTGTGGGAGGTGATTGTCCTCGACACCGGGTCAGACATTATCCGGTCGGACAGCGATCCTTCGGCGACGACTGCTGCCGCGACGACGTGCCTTCGAATAAGCGATGAGGCGGTAGCGCTGTGTCAGGCAACACCGGTAGGTGTTGCCCGCTTTGCGAGGGTTTTTGCGGATGCCGTGAGCCTCCGCGGTGGAAAACCTTTCCCGGTGGTGCTCAACGGTGTTGACCAGTCACGGCGAAGCTTGAGTGATGAGGCCACCATTCGGGAAGCCCTCCGGCGCTTCGCCGGAGTGGGCAGCGTGCAGATTGTGGCGCGCGACAGCGGCGCATGCCGTCAAGCAGAAATGTTGGGAGTGTCGGTCGCTGATTGTGTTCCCGGATCTTCTTTTGTCTCCGGGCTGAAAACCTTGGCTGGGGTCTGGGTGGAGGATGCACTGGCAAGGCGCCGGCGGCAGGGTGCTGTCACGGAAGAACTGCCGGAGACTGGGAGATCACAGCGAAGAAAGAAGAGGCCACGCTCGCCGGGGAAGTGGCAGATTATTTCCCAGCGCGGGTTCGCATTACGCTAAAGGTGTGGTGACCGCCAGCAGTTCCGTGTTTTCTCACACCACCCTGGGTGAGAGGGAAACCGCGTGGTTATACCAGGTGGCAAATGAGTGCCAACTATTGGCCGACCTGTCTTTTGCTGACATCGTGTTGTGGGGTCCGAGTGAGGAAGACGGCTTTGTCGCCGTTGCACACCTTCGCCCGTCGTCGTCGGCGACAGTTTTTTATCGGGACTTGGTGGGAAAAAAGGTTCGCCGCGAATGGTTAGAGCTCATCACCAAGGCATACGCCGACGGAGACATTTTTGATTCCAGTTCTCCCGACTGGTTTGAATCAACACCCACCAAGGTTCGCGCAGTTCCGGTGCGAAACCGGCCGCGAAGCTCAGATGTTCCCGGTCAGAGTTCCCCAATAGCGGTGTTGACCAGGCACTCCAATTTGAGTGATGCCAGAATGCCGTCTCGGCTGGAGCTCACTTACAACGAATGTGCAAATGACGTGTTTCAGATGATCGCGGAAGGCTCTTTCCCAGATCCTGACACCCCGAGTGCTCCGCCCCGGGGGGCTCCCCGGGCATCCGATGGTCTTATCCGCCTCGACGTCGAAGGGAAAGTAACCTTTGCGAGCCCCAACGCCCTGTCGGCGTTTGTGCGGATGGGTTTTGACGGTGAATTGGAGGGGAAGCTTTTGCCGCAGGTCACCACAGAGCTCCTCAGCGGAACACTCATTGTTGATGAGTCGTTGCCGCTGGTGGTGAGCGGCCGTGCACCGTGGCGAACAGACCTTGAAGCACAAGGTGTGACCGTGACCCTGCGCGCTATTCCCCTGAAGTCTGGCGGGAAACGGGAAGGTGCCCTGGTGTTGTGTCGCGACGTCACCCAGGTGAGAAAACAAGAACGTGAGCTCATCACCAAAGATGCGACCATTAGAGAAATTCATCACCGGGTGAAGAACAACCTGCAGACAGTCGCGTCACTTCTTCGAATCCAGTCCCGTCGAACACACAGCGACGTCGCTAAAGAGGCCCTCGGCCAGGCGATGAGGCGCGTGTCGGCCATTGCCGTTGTTCACGACACTCTGTCTGAAGGGCTGAGCCAAAACGTTGACTTCGATGCGGTATTCGACCGGGTGTTGATGCTGGTGACTGAAGTGGCATCGGGGTCCAACCAGGTGATTAGGCCACGGGCTGAGGGGAGTTTTGGAATTCTGCCCAGCGAATACGCCACCCCGTTGGCGCTCGTGTTGACCGAGCTGGTCACCAACGCTGTTGAACACGGCCTCGCCGGTCACGACCAGGGCGAGGTAGTGATCAGCACAAAACGAACACCCCAATGGTTGACAGTGTCAGTCCGCGATAACGGCAAGGGCCTCCCCGAGGGGCGTTTAGGCGATGGCCTCGGCACCCAAATCGTGAAAACCCTTGTCCAGGGTGA
>SKHB01000052.1 GCA_007117135.1 Microbacteriaceae bacterium
TCACAATGGTCGAATCAGGCCGCGACTGCAGGGACGTTGTCACCCAACTCTCCGCCGTTTCCAGTGCACTGGACAAGGCAGGGTTTGCCATTATCGCCTCAGCGATGCGCGAGTGTGTCACTGATGACGCAGCCGCCACAGACGGCAAACCCAGTGTTGAAGACTTAGAAAAACTGTTCTTGTCGCTGTCGTAAGTTTAGAAACAGGTGTCGTAAACGCGGCTTCGGTTCATTTTTCCCGCTTAGCTCAGAGGTCGCTCTAGACTAAGCGGAGCAAAAGTTGTTTTCTCGAGCATCTCAAGTCAGTGAAGAGGTTTCGTTCGTGACCAAGTCAGTCTATGTCGGGATGAGTGCAGATCTAATCCACCCCGGACACATCAACATCGTCAAGAAAGCTGCAGAACTGGGAGAGGTAACTGTTGGTCTTCTGACGGACAAGGCGATAGCCAGTTACAAACGTGTCCCGTTTATGGAGTGGGAGAGACGTGCGGAGGTCATTGGTGCGCTAAAGGATGTTGCGAAGGTCGTCCCGCAGGAGACCCTCGACTATGTGCCGAACCTGCGAACATACAAACCCGACTTTGTTGTTCACGGAGACGACTGGAAAGAGGGTGTCCAGGCAACCGTGCGCCAGTCAGTGATTGATGTTCTTGCGGAATGGGGCGGGGAACTGGTTGAGGTTCCCTACACACAAGGGATTTCATCAACGAAGCTGCATCAGGCGATGAAGGAAATTGGCACAACCCCTGACTTGCGTCGCGCGAGTCTGCGCAGAATGTTGAACGCCAAACCTCTTGTTCGCTTTCTGGACCTTCACAATGGTTTGAGTGGCCTGATCATCGAAAAGGTGGGAATTGACACCCCAAAGGGTCGCAAAGAGTTCGATGGGATGTGGGCGAGCTCCCTCACCGATGCGACGTCGAAGGGGAAACCTGACATCGAAGCCGTCGACACCTCAGCCCGCGTCTCCACCTTGAATGAGGTCTTGGAGGTGACTACCAAACCCATCATTTACGACGGTGATACCGGGGGAAAGCCTGAACACTTTGTGTTCACTGTGCGAACATTGGAGCGGTTAGGGGTATCCGCGGTCATCATCGAGGACAAAACGGGGCTCAAGAAGAACTCGTTATTCGGCAACGAGGTGGAACAGTCGCTCGAGTCCATCGAACTTTTTTCCGACAAGATTCGGATGGGGAAAGCTGCTCAACAGACAGATGACTTCATGATTATTGCCCGGCTGGAAAGCCTCATCCTGGGCTACGGCGTGGACCATGCGATGGAGAGAGCAGAAGCTTTCCTGCAAGCCGGCGCTGACGGAATAATGATTCACTCCCGCAGTAAGACTCCGGACGAGATTTTCGAATTTTGTGACCGCTACAATGCCTTGCCGAACCGCAAGACTCTTGTGGTCGTGCCATCAACGTATAACACCACAACAGAAGACGAACTTCAAGAAAAAGGCGTCAACATTGTGATTTACGCCAACCAGTTGCTTCGCTCGGCCTACCCGGCCATGGTAAACACGGCAGAGTCAATCCTGACTCACGGGCGGTCCGCTGAGTGTGATGACCAGATGATGCCTATCAATGAGATTCTTGAACTCATTCCTGGCGGGAAGTAATGATCTCACCGGAAAGTTTCTATTCATCTCTTGAATCCGAGGGAGTTTCTTTCCTGGCCGGTGTTCCGGACTCGCTGCTGAAGGAGTTCTGCGCCTACGTTGATGCGGTATTACCACCCGAGGCCCACGTTATTTCTGCCAACGAGGGGTCAGCTGTTGGTCTCGCTGCGGGGTTTCACCTCGCTACCGGGCAGTTGCCGATGGTGTACCTGCAAAACTCTGGCCTGGGAAACACCATCAATCCCCTGCTGTCATTAGCGGACCGGGAAGTGTATTCACTGCCCATGATTGTGTTGGTGGGCTGGAGAGGAATGCCTGACGTCAAGGACGAACCACAGCACGTCAAGCAGGGACGTGTCACGCCGGCCCTGCTTGACGCTATGGAGATTCCTTGGCGTGAACTGGATGGTGACCCAACTGCTGCCAGGGAGGCGGCCACGTGGGCAGCCCAGACAGCCAAACACACTAGCGCCCCAGTTGTGTTGCTCGTTCACAAGGATGCTTTCTCGAAAGCGGAAAAACGACGGCCTGCGGTCGTCATGGACGGGGCAGAAATGACCCGCGAACACGCAATCTCTGTCATTACCGCCACACTGAGTTCTGACAGTGTGATTGTGTCAACCACAGGCATGATTTCCCGCGAACTTTATGAACAGCGGGTGAACCACGATCAAGATCGCTCGACTGACTTTCTCACCGTTGGGTCAATGGGTCACGCCTCTCAAATCGCTCTCGGAATCTCTCGGTCCCGCCCCGAGACGCGTGTTGTGTGTCTCGATGGAGATGGATCTGTTCTCATGCACATGGGCGGCCTGGCGTCAATTGGTGCGACGAATGTTGGCAATCTCTTTCACATTGTGCTCAATAACGGTGTTCACGACAGTGTAGGAGGGCAGCCCACGGTGGCTCAGCAGGTCTCACTTTCCGGAGTGGCGTCCGCGTGCGGGTATGACCTGGTGGGCGAAACAGTCGCCACGGAATCCGCTCTGATTGCTGCGGTCAAAGATTTGGGTTCGGCTACCGGTCGTCGGTTCCTGGAGGTGCTGGTCCAACCAGGTTCGAGGTCTGACCTCGGACGCCCCAAGGAGACGCCTCTTGCGAACCGGGACATTTTTGTCAGCCGATTACGATCTGGCCGCTCGTGACTCCAAGAAACGAAGACCCAGAGGTAGCGGTCGACGGGGGGATTATGTCTTCTCCACCGTGGAGTTTTCACAACCCAACACGTATTCTCGCCGGCAGGGAAAGTCGAAGCCGACTGGGGCAGGAAATCGCCGGCCGACAAGTTCTTGCGGTGTCAACGACAAGAGGTCGTAGTCAGTTTGAAAGTGACGTGGTGCTAGGGCCTCTGGCGGGACACCTCAGCTGGATCGACTCTGTGTCGGCAAACCCCGACATCCTTGACATTGAGAATGCTGTGAGAGGTTTGTCGACAACTGATTTTGACGTTGTCGTTGCTTTTGGTGGTGGCTCCGCGATGGACTTCGCGAAAGCAGTCGCGAGCCGGATCGGAGCAAGAGATCAGACTTTTGAGCTTCGGGCACTTATTTCGCAGCCTGAATCGCTCCTTACCGCACCCCCGGTTCCGGTAGTAGCACTTCCCACGACCGCTGGCACTGGGTCCGAGGTGACGCCGTTTGCAACCATCTGGGATCGCGAGAACAAGAAAAAGCTGTCGCTAGCGAGTCCTGCATTATTCCCTGCTATTGCGATTGTTGACGCTGAGCTGACCGATAATCTGCCTGCAGCCGCGACGTTCGCATCGGGGCTTGACGCCCTCAACCAAGCATTCGAGTCTGTGTGGAACAAAAACCGATCACCGTTGACCGTTCAGTTGGCTAGCAGGGCGATTGCCCTGGCTCTTAGAGCGTTGAACGCGCTCCACGAGGACCTCGGCAATAAAGCAGCCAGAGACCAGTTATCGGAAGCAAGCGTTTTGGCAGGTTTGTGCATTAGCCAGACACGCACAGCCCTATGTCACTCGATGTCTTATCCGCTCACCGCGCACTTTGACATCCCCCACGGTGTTGCCTGTGCCTTCACCATGGGCGAAGTCCTCCAACTGTGCGTCGAACACTCACCGGAACTTTTCGATGTTGTCATTCAGCACACTAGTCACCACAGTGCCGAGGATTTGTTGGCGAGTGTTCGGCAGCTCTTAATCACTCTCTCTGTCTCGAAGCAGGTCAGAAACTCTGTGGCACACCTTCAGTCGGTTGTCGACGTCATTCCAGAAATGGCCGCCAAGGGGCGCGCAGACAATTTTGTCCTCGATATAGATTTCGCGGAGCTCGAAAAAATTATCCGAGCTGCGTGGATTAGCTAGCGGGGCAACTCGCCCCTCTAGCGAGTTGCCTGCTCCAAACAATTGTGTAATGGCCGATATTTGACCACACCCGAACCAGGAAGCCAGGCCCGTGCCCACTCCATCAAGTCAATGAACCAGAATTCCGGCTAATCCACACTGCCTTGCTAGGCTTCACGCGTGACTAATCAGGTGGCAATTGTTGGCGCAACCGGCAAAATGGGTCGGCTTATTGCCGACGTCATTTCTGGCCTGCCGGATTTCCATGTCAGTGCAGAGCTTGATTCGAACAGTGAACTAGCCGACATGTTGGGCGCTGACATTGTGGTGGACGTCACCTCCCCAGCCGTGTCACCAGACATTGTGTCGTTTGCCATCACAAACGGCATGAAAGTGTTGGTGGGGACAAGCGGGTGGAGCGCTGACCGGTTAGAGA
>SKHB01000134.1 GCA_007117135.1 Microbacteriaceae bacterium
GTGGAGCCTAGTTCATTCCAACTACGAGGCGGAAAACGGCTAAAAATCAGGGGTATTCGGAAAAAGTAGCCTATTGAAGTAGCCTATCTGTACGAAAAAGCACTTACTTCGCATGATTACCCGTTGATGTTTTTAGTCTTTGTCTAGTAATTTATTTTCCCTTCTTAGTAACAATTTCAGCCAATTTCAGAAATTTTTTTAGATGCTCGGTACAGGTTTCTAGATCTCTTGAGGGGTAAAAATCAGTGCGCACTTGATACCCCTTGAAGGTGTCTTTTTATTTAGTTATTTATCCTAAAAATTACTCAACCCCGCTGGAATTTGCTTTCGCTTTCCAATACGGGGTGTCTTCTAATTATAGCAGATTACCGAGTTTGAAATCCCAAATTTCTCCAGAAATATCTAAAAAGGCTAGTAAAATAGAATATGAGTAATTTTGTAAATGCTGCCACCTCCTCGTCAGCGAGTGAAGCGATTGAATCTACCGTCGGTATGGATTTTGTCCTAGAAAACTGGGGTGACTATGACTACCCTCTGGCCTGTCGTGTCATTCGAGATACCGACGCAAAAATCCTTTATCCCGTGATGAAGAGGAGTGCCAAACATCTCAAGGGTTACATCGGTTGGGCCAAATATGCTCCAAGCTGGGATTTCAAGACTGTCCAGCAGTTTGTGAAAGATCACGCTAATGATGAATGGCCTAGATTCCATCTAATCTTTTCTATTGGGAAACAAGTTGTTGGGTTTGGCTCTCTCGCTCCCGTCGGAAATAGCCGAGATGTCCAGGTGGCTCTCTGGGTAGCCTTGGGGCATCAAGGCCGTGGCATTGGCTCTTGGATTGTCACAGTTTTGGAGTGGTACGCCTTCCATGTTTTCGGCTTTGACCATGTTTACTACCAGCATGATTCGAGCAATCGAGCCTCTGGATCACTACCTCCAAAACTTGGATTTGAGTTTTCTCATACTTTTGACCAAAAGGAGAAGGACGGCACAAAAGAAACTGGCTTCTGGTACTCCTGGAAGAAGAGCAAGCCAGCTGATATTCCTCCCGGCTTTATCGATACTGGGGATATTTCAAGGTGGCAAGAGGTTACATTTCCATGGGTTTCTCTTGTGTAGCTTTTCTTCTGCTGTCCTGAGAGGCCTCTGAAATCACTTATGTGGAGGGGGCCTATGCCTCATCTGTTGACAGTCCACCGATTACATCCTCCACCTTTCTGATGACTTCGGAATCGGCCACTCCGTCCTCGTAAAAGGTCTCAGACCATCCCCCCATATTCCCCATATCTGTTTTTCCCAAGTAGGGAGCGAGGCCCAGGTCTCGCCGCAACCAACGAAGAGTTATGGTCTCAGTGTCGAAAACCAAGTAACCGTCCTCTCGCTCCCATGTCCTCAAAATCGACCAACCAGCTTTTTGGAAGAGTTGAAGGCGAGTTGTCTTGATGTTTTGATTCGTAATGCCAATCTTTTTTGCCTTCAAACCCTCGTTATGCAGGAAATAGAGCAATCCAGGCTTGTTGGGGTCATAGCCCCCTTTAGAACAAGACGGACAGCCTCTTCCACCTTTCCCCCGATGGGATGGTGAAGTTCTCCACGAGTGGCCTTCTAGGCGGCATTTCCACCAAATCAGCTTGCCGGAGGAGGAAGAAACTTGTTGAGGAGTAATGTCGTTTTTCTCGTAATCCCATTCCTCGGCGAGCTGAGGATAGACCGTCTCGAAGTCATTGAATCCTGGCAACACCTTCTTTCCAGCACAAATTGGGCAGCCAATTCCGCTGTTTCTGCTTGAAATGACAGCTTCCCACTCGTGTCCAACACCGCAAATCCACCAAGCCTTGTTGTGGCTTCCCCCGCTTACATCTTTCGGCTCCAGCGGATGGTTTTTCTTGAAATTCCACTCTTCAGCAAGCGAAGGGTTACTTGTTTCTAAATCATTGAACCCGGACAGAACCATTACACCTGCACAGTAGGGACATCCACTATTCCTTTGAACACGTCCGCCCACAGAGGCTTTCCATTCGTGGCCTCGACTACATATCCACCAGACTTTTTTTCCTGAACCAAGTGATAGGTCGGACGGGGACACGTCAGGATTCTTTTCACCATTCCATTCGGAGAGCAAGTCAGGGCGAAGCGAGGCTAGGTCGTTCTCCCCTGAAATAGTCTTTTTGTTGGCACAGTAGGGACAGCCAGTTCCACCAATAGACCTATTCCTCGCCAGAGCTTTCCATTCGTGGCCTCGACTACATATCCACCAGATATTGATGTCGGTGTTCTTGTGCGTGACTTGAGTTGGTAGAAGGCTTTTGTTTCTTTCAGGATGCCATTGTCTGGCCAATTCAGGATGCGTTGTTGCTAAGTCGTTGAATCCATCAAGGGCTTTCCTTGATTTACAGAAAGGGCAATCGTTTAGACCCTGGGTTGTCCGACTAAATACATGCCGTTCGAACTCGTGACCTTTACTACATAGCCACCAAACCTTTTTGTTTGAAGCTGGGCCGATTTTGGAAGGGTCTAATCCAACGTTTTTCCTGTAATGCCATTCCGAAGCTATGTCAGGGTGAGTCGTTACCAAATCATTTAGGCCTTCTACCCTTTTCCTACCCGAACAAAATGGACACCCTGTCCCGAGGCCAGAACGATTTGCCGGGGAAGTCTTCCATTCGTGTCCTTCCTCACAAACCCACCAAACTGCCCTGCTAGTGCCTGGTGTCACCTGGGTCGGAGAGAGGTCTTTATTTCTAGCTGAGTTCCACTCTTTCGCCAGTTCTGGCTTTTGGCTAGCTAGATCGTTATATCCAGGAGATACTTTTCGATTAGTGCAGACTGGGCAGCCCGACACATGACGGGTGACTATTTTCGCCTTCCATTCATGTCCCAAAGAGCATCGCCACCAAACCATCTGGGAAGAACGGACGAAAACATGATTGGGCTGAGAAATACCATTCTTCTCTGGATGCCACTGTGAGGCGATATCTGGCCTCTGACTTGCTAAGTCATTTTGGCCCTCAACAACTACGACCTTGGGCATTACCGCCTCACTCTTTCGGTGAGCACTAGTCCATAGTTCTCGAGTGGCTCGCGCAATGATTCCGTGGTTACTGCTGTGTAGTAGGAGGTCATAGCCTCACTCGCGTGACCAAGAATCTTTTTGGCCACAGACTCCTTCACGCCGTTTTGAGCAAGGAGAGTTGCACAGATGTGGCGATTATGATGCCCTCTCCATTTCGTATCATCTGTCCCCGTGTAGTCAATCAATAGCTTTCGCCAGTCTTCATTGTCCTGGTTTTGAGTGATTAGGCCACCCGTCGGGCTGAGAAAGATAAGGTCTGCAAACTGCTCTTGTGTCTTCCACCTTGCGCTCGCCTTGTACTCATCCTGCTTCTTCTTCCACTCTCTCAATGCTGAGAGAAAGGGCTCGGACAGTGGAATTTCTCTAATGCTGCTTGATGTCTTGGGCTTCTTGAGGTAATACCCTCGCCCGTCTGCATAGCGAGCTAATTGTGTCGAAATGACTAGTTTCGGATTTTTGCCATTCAAGTTTTTTATTGATGACCACTGAAGACCAAGCCTTTCTGACCGTCTTAGGCCAAGCCATTGGAAAAGAAAACGGCAATAGTCTGGATGGTCATTGTCCACCATCCACTTGATGAGACCTTTTGTTTTCCCAATTTTGTCCCCAAGGCTCAGTATTTGTTTTTCTCTACGGGGAGGCTTGACCCCGTCGAGAGGGTTGTGGGTGATGTGGATTCGTTTTGTTCTGACTGCTTCACGCAGACTCATTTGGAGGACTTTGTAGACATTGATTCGGGCAGACTGTGACAGTCGAGGGGTGCCATCTGGTTTTGTGATTTGTGGCCAGGTGAAGTCGACAAGCTTTCTCAGGTCTTCAGTATCGAGATCTTCAACATGAATATTTCCGATGTAGGGGAGCAGGTACATCTCTCCAAACCTCTTGTACTTCAGCCTGACTACATCGCTCACTCGCTCTGGAGACACCTCGGAGTGCCAGATGTAAAACCAGTCTTTGTACAGAGTCTTCCGAGCCCTTGCCGCCCTGTCGCTGTTTTCAAGTCCGTCTTTTCTCTTTTCTAGATTTTCTTGAAGCCGCTGTCTGGCAATTGTTTGAGTTGGCCCAGTTCCTGTGATTCTGACCCGTCTAGAGAGGCCTGAGTCTGCATCTTTCAGTGTCAGCGACTTGGAGGCTCTCCAGGCTGGTTGGCCGTTCTGGGTAATGGGGTAAACCGTCCCAAGCCCCTTTTTGCCTCTGCCTTTGACTTGCTCCATACTTTGAGACTAACTCAAAGTAGCCTATTTGTGTAGCCTATTTTTGAAACGGCGAGCGCAATA
>SKHB01000042.1 GCA_007117135.1 Microbacteriaceae bacterium
CCGCATGCTGTGCAAAATACGCCGGCCATTGGTTCCTCCCGAAGGTGAGGGAAATAAAAATCGCTGGCGGGTCATCGCCCCGCTTGACACACAGGGTATCGGTCCAGACTGACGTGTAAGCGAGCCACACTCGAAAACGGTCAGAGCCGCTTTCTCGTGTTGGCTGTTGCGACGAGGCGTTGCTAGGCTCCAAGAGTCGAGCCAATGTCATGAAGGGCTGCTGCTGATGAACGTTGGGCAATCCGAGCACAACTTTGGGCCGTGCAACTACTGCACGGGACCTGTTCGCGCCCAGTCGGGGCCACGGTGTGACTCTTGCCTGTCGCTTATTCACCGTGACTGTTGGGACGAGTTTGAGGGTTGCCCCACCTATGGCTGCAACAATTCCCCCGATATGCGCCAAGCGTCAAGCGGCCAGGGAGGGGTTCCGGTTGCCTAGTCCCCGCGTGGCTCGCCTCACCAACGACTACACCCAGCTTCGGCTCCGGTTTGATGGCCACCCTCATATTCACGTCGAACCGGTGGGCACTCTTCCGCCGGAGCGCTACCAAATCATCTACGACGTGCCCACTTTGTTGTTGGATCCGCAAAACAGGCCCACCGTGTCTCAGCGGACCATTGTGACGTTGACGTTGCCGCACGGTTATCCGAAAGAGAAACCTCACGCCGTCTCCCACGAAGCGGTCTTTCACCCCAACTTTGGCGACTATGTCTGTATTGCCGATTTTTGGTCGCCCGCTCAGAGCCTCGCTGACATTGTGTTGGACATTGGTCAAATGTTGCAGTGGCAGAAATACAACATTCAGTCGCCGCTCAACGCGGTCGCGGCTGACTGGGCGGTGAAAAACACCCACGAATTACCCATCGGGCGCTACGACCTGTTTTCACAAACCAGTATGCCCACCGTGACCGTCCAATCATCCGAGCAGGGAGTGTAAGCACATGACGGAAAAACCTGCGGGCAGAGCCCCCAAAAAGAAAAAAATTGTCCTTTCCGAAGAAAACCTCGGCTCGGTCGAAACCGAATCAACTGTCAATCAACTCTCTGAAGCCAAAAAAGTTCCCCTGGTGCGAAACATTGGTGAACCAGAGAAAACCGGCGGAGGGCTTCGGGCCATTTTGTGGTTGGCCCTGTCGGGAACTGTGGGCGGCCTGGTCACGTGGGTGTCGTGGACAACGCTGCTCACCAGTGACGCCATCGACGACAGCACGGTGGCCAATATTTTGACCACCATGTCAGTGGCAGTGCTGGTGGGGATGGCGTTGGTTATTGGTGACGCCCTGCAAGGCTCTGCCGCCTCCAAACTGGGCCAGCGTGTGGGTATTGGTATTGGCGTGGCCCTTGTCGGTGGTTTGCTCATCGGAGCGGTTGCCAGCGCCCTCTATTCTGCGGGTATTGAACGAATTATTGACGACCTTCTCGACAGCGGGCTGACATTCGCCGATGACGACTTTTTTGACGAATTTGTGCGACGCAACCATTTGAACCGCGGTGGTGCGTGGAGTTTGGTTGGTCTCGCCGCTGGACTCACCGTTGGGGTGGCGTCATTGCAACCCAAACGTATTCTCATCACCAGTGGTGGTGGGCTGGTCGGTGGCTTCTTTGGCGGGTTCTTCTTCGACTTCATGCCCGGTGAGGCCTCAGCGCAGATCCTCGGCCTGCTGATCACCGGTTTGGCTATTGGTGCGTCTATTGCCCTCACCGAAGAGGCAGCCAAGACGGCGTGGATTGAAATTACTCACGGCGGAATGGCTGGCAAACAGTTCATTCTGTACAAACGCTCCATCAGTTTGGGGTCGTCGCCCTCGGCAGATATCACCCTCATTAAAGACACCACCATGCCTGCTGTTGCGGCGACGCTGGAGCGTGCGGGGACGCAAATGATGATCACTGTCGTCGACCCGCAGTCACCCATATTTGTTAACGGCCAAGAAGCTGCCCGAGTGTTCATCAAAGACGGTGACACGGTCAGCATTGGTAAAACGGGTATCCGATACCGCGAACGCGGCAAAAAAGCCGTCACGTCTGGAGTAGTGAGGTAAACATGGCCAACATTTCCGTAGTTGTCACCGATGCGACCGGCGGTCGCCGCGACGAAGTCGACATGCCAGACGACCAGCCCACCATCCGGGTGATCGCCGCACTGGTTAACGCCCTGGGGTTACCCCTGGTTGGCCCAGACGGCCAACCCATGTCCTACCGTTTTCACCACGCGGAAACTCAAGCGCAACTGCGAGACGACAACACCCTGTCTGCCAGTGGCGTGAAATCGGGAGACACTCTTCGGCTCGTCCCAGAAATCACTGCCGGCTAAATGTCTGTGCAGTTACCTGATACCAACTCCCGCTACCACCGGCAAGAACTCATCACCTGGTGGGATCAGGAGAAGCTCCTCTCTTCCCGAGTGTTAGTGGTGGGCGCGGGAGCTATCGGCAACGAGGTAGCAAAAAACTTGGCACTGGTTGGGGTGGGACATGTTGAGATTTGCGACATGGACACCATTGAACATTCCAATCTTGCCCGGTGTGTGTTTTTTCGAGACAGCCACGAAGGCCGTAATAAAGCAGAGGTGTTGGCCCAAGAAATTGCCACCCTCAACCCCGACATTGTGGCGCTCGGGCACGGCGTCGCCGTGCAGCGGTTAGGTATCGGCTACCTGCGCGGATTCGACATTATTATTGGGGCCCTAGATAACCGGGAAGCGCGCGCCTGGGTGAACCAGGCCTGCCGCAAACTGGGGAAGTATTGGATAGACGGAGCCATTGAAGGCCTTCGAGGGTTAGTGCGCATATTTGGCCCAGATGGCCCCTGCTACGCCTGCACGCTCACCGAAGCGGACTATAAGCAAATGAGCCACCGGAAAAGCTGTGCTTTGCTTGCGCCAGAAGAAATACTCGCTGGCAAAACCCCCACCAACGCGACCACCGCCGCCATTGTTGCCGGTATTCAAGTGCAAGAAGCGATCAAGTTTTTGACCGACAACCAAGACCTATTGAGTGTCGTCGGGAAAGTGTGGAGTTACACGGGTGACACGATGGACGTGTTTGTCAGTAAATACCAGGAAGACGACTACTGTCTCGCACACGACTTTTACGACACCATCCTCAGCGAGTCGGTGCACGACACTCTGGCCAGCGCCATCACCCACGCCGCCTCGGTGCTCGGGGAAGACCCGGTCGCGCTTGATTTCGAGGACGACCTCATCACTGTGTTGCCCTGCCACAACTGCGGCAGTGGCGAGCCGGCCACCAAGCTGCGCTCCGCCTTTGGGCTGGGTGAAGGGCGCTGTGAGGGGTGCGGGGCGGAACGGGTAGGAGACATGGTGACCAGCCTCCCCATCGACTCGCCCATTGTGGACCTCGCGGTCACCGAGTTGGGTTTCCCCCTCTCAGACATGGTCACCATTCGAGGCAACACGAACCGTGTCGCCGTGGTTGTAAGTGGGGGGAACTAAATGCCTCAAGCAAAAAAACCCATCACCCTGAAAATCGCTGACGGGGTGTTAGACGGTGTCGAAAAACACGCCTACTCCACCCTGACCGCTGAAGTGGGCGGCATGCTGATGGGAAGCGTGAGGGGCAAAACCACCACCATTGACGGGTTCATTCCCGCACTCTCGGCAAGCGCGGAACAGGTCACCCTGACGTTCACCCACGACGTGTGGGAAGACATTTTGGCTAAAGCAGCCAAAGAGTTTCCCGACAAAAAAATTGTCGGCTGGTATCACACCCACCCCACCTTCGGCATTTTCCTCTCCGAATATGACCTGTTCATCCAGGACAACTTTTTCAACAACGACGGCAACGTCGCCCTCGTGATTGACCCCGTCCAAGGCCAATACGGCTGGTTTGGCAAAAACGCGGCCGGCAAGGTTGCCGTTTTCGAAGAAGGCGACACTCAAACAGGCCCGAAACGCTCCGTTGACCCGATCGAGTTGCCGGGGGAAGTCTCACGTTCCACGCCATGGAAAACGGCCGCAATTGCCGCCATCGCTTTTGTTGTTGGCGGCGCGGTGGCCGGTGGGGTGGTGGCCAGCCAAATCCCGCCCGACCTGTCAGGAGCTTTGCAAACATCACGACAGGAAACAGCTGACGCCAGAAACGAAACACGCGAACTGGGAGAGAGTATTCAGGAACTGTTGCGCGAACCCCTCATCGCCTATCAGGTTCAGCCAGGAGATAGTTTTGCGAGTGTTGTGGGGATGTTTTATTCCGATTATGCGCAAGGGCGTCGAGCCGTGGCGGCAGTAAACAACATTGCCCCCACCGACCCCCTCGTTGAGGGGCAATGGTTGTGGTTGCCCCACCCGACAAATATTGCCATTGA
>SKHB01000125.1 GCA_007117135.1 Microbacteriaceae bacterium
AAGTGGGGAGTGAACTATCCTGAGAGGGCTTCGACGTGACCCCATTTTTTAGGTCCGAATTGATGTGACCCCCGTTTTCTGGCCGGGCTCACGTTAGTTGCAGCGTGGGGGCGTATAGGTTTTCGTATTCGGTTGGTGTCAGCATATCCAGTGACGAGTGGTGACGTTTGTTGTTGTGGAAGGTGTCAATGTAGTCGACCATCTCTGTGCTCAGTTCAACAATCGTGACCGATTTTTTCCGGTCCAGCAGCTCTGTTTGCATTCTGGCCCAGCATAACTCGATCATGGCATTGTCAAAACAGTCACCGACAGTTCCCAGGCTGAGCCTGAGGCCGGATCAGTCGCCGTTACTGGTGAACGCCCAGGAGGTGAACTCGGCTCCGTGGTCGGCGTGAATGATTCCTCCGGCGACTGGTTGCCTGCTGGAGTGGGCCATGAACAAAGCCGAGTTCACCAGATTGGTCTCTGGCCGTCGATCAACCTCCCAACCGACAGCTTTCCGGGAAAACACGTCCAAGACCACGCAGGCGTAAACGGTCCCTTCCTTGGTGGGATGTTCTGTGATGCCGGTCACCCATAACTGGTTTGGCTGGTCGGCAGTGAAGTTCCGGTTCACCAGGTCACTACTTGTTCGGACGCCGGTTAGGTTCCGTTTCCGGGTTTTCTTCCGAGGCAGTCCCGTCAGACCTAAATCCGCCATCACCTTGGCAGCAAGTTTGTGATTGACCGTCAGATCCCGCTCGATGCGTAAAGCTGCCTGAACACGTCGATACCCATACGTGCCCAGGGCGTCCTCGTGCACGTGGCCGATGGCGTCAGCGAGTAAGAGGCGCCGTATTTCTCGATTACCCGGCGGTTTGGGACGTGTTCGGTAACCGAAGGTTGACCTGTTGACCCTAGATATTCGAGTGGCGGAACGAATCGAATGGCCGCGCCTTACTAATCCTTCGGCAACGGTCTGCCGTCTTTTGGGGGCACCACCGCCTGAGCATCAAACAACTCTGAGGCGTCCTTGACCAGTTGGAGTTCCTTTTCCAAGGCTTTGATGCGTTTCTTCGCTTCCCGCAGCTCGGCGCCCTCCGCAGAGTCCACACCGTCCGCCGGACCAACGTCGATTAAGGCCTGGCGCTTCCACCGGTGAAGAGTATGCTCCGGCACAGACGTTTCCTGGACCAGAGACAAAACACTTTCCCCGGCCAACATTCGGTTTACCATGTCACGGAGGAAATGAGGCGGGTACTGCCTGGGCACAAGGTGCTCCTTTTGAAGCCACCATGCCACAACTCTCATAAACAACGGCCAACATTAGGGGGTCAGTTCATTCGGACCGAAAACAGGGGGCAGGTCACGGGTCATTTCGGTGATGGATAGTCTTGACCGTAAAGACGGAAATGTTGGGTGCGGGGGCAAGAAGCATGAATATCGTCATCGGACCCATTAGGGCTGTCCGCGAGGGCATCGCCATTGCCCCAGAAGGCGCTAACCCAGGAATTGGGGGCACCGAATTTCAGACAGCTCTTCTCGCCTCAGCTCTTTCAGATACTGGTGTTTTCGGTAGTGTCACTCTTGTCACGGTAGGCCCCCCCATTGGTCTCCCCTCGAAGAACGTCACAGTCTTATCCGTTGCGGCCTTTGAAGAATTTGTTGCCCCGAAAAACTCCGTCGTTATTCTGCCAATGAGCAGCCTTACTCTAATGACACCCCACCAGTTGAGGGGCGCTCGCGTGATTGCCCAAAGCCATCATCCCCATGACCCGAAACTCGAAGGGCTATCACGCCAGTACGATTTTGATGCGGTTGTCAGTGTCGGGCAGTACGCGTTCATGTCTAATGTGCCCAGGACGTCATCGCCCCACGTCTACATTCCAAATATTTTTTCGCCAGATACCCCTCAAAAACCTTCCGAAAAAGATCCCTCGAGCCCTGTCATCGTTGGCCACGTGAGCTCCATGACGCCCTGGAAGCGTTTCATTGACGTCGCAAAAATCTGGCCGGACATAGTAGCTCTCCTCCCGGGGGCACGACTTGAAGTTATTGGTGGATCGAGTCTCTACTCGGGAGGCGCTGAGGCGCATCCATTTTTGCCCACCGACCTCGATTACGGGCGGCGAATTGAAGCAAAACTTGGCGAGTCGATTAGCTCGGTGAGCTTCCTCGGTCGAGTAGACGACGGCATCGATCACATCACCGGTAAATGGACAGTTGCCATTATCAACCCGCGCGGAATCTCTGAAGCAGATCCGGCTAGCTTCAAGGACATGGCTCGCGTTGGTGTTCCAGCGCTGAGCGGATTCGACTACGGTCTCGTGGATTACCTCACCTCGTTCCCCGAGCTAAGAATCAAGAAAATCCGCAAGCTTCCACGACAAGTTCGAGCAATCGTCAACGACAGTGAGAAACGAGAAGACCTCTCTGACAGGCTCCTCGCACTATCCACCGAGTTAGCCAAGAAGAATCAGGCCATACTGTCAGCCTGGGTTGAGTTGGTTCAGTTTGTCTCTTCGAAAGACAAGACACCATCGGTGGGCTCTAGTGTCCCGCATTTTTTTGACGCAAGGGTGCCCATTTCTCACCGAATCCGACTGAGGTCACGTAACAGAAAAACCTAGGCCGACTCAGCCTCTAAAACGTCGTCAGGTCCCCTGAGTTGCGCAGGTTTTCACGAACGAATAACGGTTGTCACTGTCCAGGACAATCTATCTCGGACGCGGTCAATGACTGTGAGGGCCACAGCCTCCACATTTGCGGTGTCTGTGCCGCTCAGATCAAGCGTCAAGGGCAAGTCTTCACCAAACTTTGGCACCTCAATCGACAACACCACACCATGGTCTAACCCCACAACAGCGTTTGACGGATCACTGTTATCGATGTCGGCCTCAAGAAGTTTCGATAGCGCATTCAGCGCCTCGGTCTTACTGACATAAACATCTGAGACCAGCGTGATGGTGTGTGTCACTCGGATGGCACCTGCCCTGAGACCATGAAGCGGGGGAAGTCACGCTTTGGCCGCTCACCTTCTTCATACACAACGTCGGGTGTGCCAATGATGAGCTTGTCTGGTTTGCCAATCAACTTGTGGTCTTTGTCTGGGTAATCAAACTCCGACAACACCCACTTCATGGCTTCAATCCGGGCGCGTTTCTTGTCGTTGGACTTCACCACCGTCCACGGCGCATGCGCCGTGTCGGTGTAAAAGAACATGGCCTCTTTCGCCTCCGTATACGCGTCCCACTTATCAAGGGATGCGAGGTCGGTTGGTGATAGTTTCCAGCGCTTCAACGGATCTGTCCGGCGCTCAAAAAAGCGTCGCCGTTGCTCCAACTCACCGACGGAGAACCAGAATTTGAAAAAGTGAATACCAGAGTCAACAATCATCCGCTCGAGTTCAGGAACTTGGCGCATGAACTTCAAATACTGGTCAGGGGTGCAATACCCCATCACCCGTTCGACTCCCGCCCTGTTGCACCAGGAGCGGTCCATAAACACCATTTCCCCGGCGGCCGGGAAATGTGTGACGTAACGCTGGAAATACCACTGGGTTTGCTCCCTCTCACTGGGTTTCTCCAGTGCTACAACCCGCGCAGCGCGCGGATTGAGGTGTTCGGTAAACCGCTTGATAGTTCCGCCTTTACCAGCAGCATCCCGGCCTTCAAAGATGAGAATCATCTTTTCGCCACTGTCTCGGAAATGAGACTGAAGCTTCAACAGCTCCATTTGCAGCTTCAACTTCTGCTTCTCATACGGCCTTCGGGCAAGCTTCTCGTTGTACGGGTAGCCCTGCTTCCACGAATCATCCGGGGCGAGAGTCTTCGGGGCATCATCATCAAGCAAATCCCGCGGCGAGAAATGATGCGTCATGTCAGCAGTTTCTGCCTGCGTCATGTCGACTGATGGTGATTCGTCGGTCACTCTCACTCCCCTGTGTCAATCTGAGAACCTCACACCGATATCGCCGACTGGTGTGTCTTTAAGCCTACTGAGATGGTGGCCAAGACTTCGAGTTGTGTGTGATTACAGCTCGAAGTCAGCACCTGCGCGGTCTGTGGTGACCTCTGCCACCCGTGATGCCACGGCTAGATGGGCAGGGTGGGTGGCATAGGTCTCAAGGGCATCCCAGCTGTCGTGGTCGGAAATCAAACACATGTCCCAGTTTTTGGGGTTCGGGCCGGTGGAAAATGACACAGACAATGACAACAGCCCGGGAATAACACCAACAAGTGCTTCCAAGTCAGGCTGCAATGCCTCGAAGCGAGTCTCTTTTTCAG
>SKHB01000109.1 GCA_007117135.1 Microbacteriaceae bacterium
ACTCTTCCCGCCGAGCAGCGAAATACCCCGTGAAAGAGAATCAACCATCACCCGAAGTAATACAACGCTGTTGGTACACCCCCCGGGACTCGAACCCGGAACCCACTGATTAAGAGTCAGTGGCGAGGTGGCCCGCTTTCCCTGTAATAGCGCGGGAGTAGCCTCGAGGCTAATTGGCCATGCCCAGAATATGCCCATTTTTGCTTTGGGAATAGTTGCCTAGCGCTCGCCATATTGGGGCCTGTGGATATGTCTCGAGGTGATTTCTCCGAGCTCACTCGCGTCTGAGCATGGACAGAGAGTCAGCACTCTATCCACCCTGCCGAGCGTGTGAGTTCCCCTTTCTCGCTATCTTTGGGGGCGCTTCAGTTATCGGAATTTTGACAGTGCCCCGCTGTAGGGGAGTCGATCAGAGCCAAAGTCCTATGTTCGCCATAGGTATGACTCTAACGGCAAATTTGACTGAAGATTACGTTTCCCCTTATCCTGCAGTTATGCTGAGCAAAAGCTTAGAAAAAACCCTTGGCCTCTTGGCAGCTGTGTCGATTCTGGCCGGTTGTTCAACTTCAGATTCTCAAGATGGACCGGGGTCAAGCGGTCCATCCAACTCGGTAGCCTCGTCCGAAACTCAGCCAAGAGATCTGTCGAACGAGGAGTGGCGACAGGTGTTCGAAGATGCCCTTGCTGTCGCGGAGTCGTGCGATGGTCAGCTAATGGGAGAAAAAATAACGGAACTCAAGGCTCTCGGGGTCGAATTCTGGCAGGAGGAACTTCAAGGGCAGCCGGGGGTGAGCACGGTATGCCCCGCTAACAGCCCGCTTGACTACTGGGATGACGACTACGGGGATTTAGGGTTTACATTTGAAGGAAAAGGACCTTTCATGGGCCTAACCCTCTCGAAAGACGCGTCGGGAAGAGTAGAAGGGTCGGCTCGCTTCCAAGAGTTCCCTGCGCCTCTTGGTGCAATCGTAGAGGGGCCCAATGGGCCTTACGAAGTTCGAGGTAAGACGTTCGTGATGCAAGGTGCTCCGTACCCGGTGACTTGCAACCCCGACCCAACTGGCTGGGTGGTTTCCTTTGATATCGCCGAAACAAATATGCTAGTTCCCGGCTGCTTCTACGAGACAACGCCAGGTTTCGGATCGGCTCTTGCGCAAGTGGACAAGTGGTGCGGCCTGGTGGAGCAACAGATGGTGGAAGGAGTCAAGGAAGCCTACGATGCCTACGACGTCAGGTGGATTGTGGGCTCCTACACGACCGTCACACGGTCCGAGGGAGAGATGCAACACAACTTCCAATGCACAGATGGAATTTTCGAAGGGGCGAAGAACCGCCCAGCCGTGACAGCACTCTATCTTCCCTCGGCCGAAGGCGACAACCGAAAGGTAGAGGTCTTCGGTTTGCTGACGGAATGGCGTCTGGATGTTGAAAATCTACGAAGTTGGGGGGAAGGGTTTACAGCACCTATGATTGAAATTAAGCCCTCTTCCGACGCGCCCTGGGTATCGATAGGCGGGTGGGGTACATTCGGTGGGGAAGGTGGATGCTACAATTCACTCTTTTTTGTCTTCGCGGACGATGGTTGGGAGCCTCTAGCTACGCCCTGCAATTGGTGAACTCGCTGTTGCGGGAATGGTGAAGCCTCGCGAGGCATCAATCTTGAATATGCAGGAACTGGGTTGAGAGAATCAACGGCTGGTGTGATCTCTGTTGCCTTTTCCCCCGGGAACCTTATGCAGACATGATTTGGTGCCAGGAAATGAATTCACTCGGAACTCAACAGAGATAATCAGGAATCCGGGAAAATACCAATGTGCGGTTCCTGTCAGATAAAGGCTGTCCTTGCGAATCTCACCCAGCCGCTTGCCCCCACAGCTGGGGCCCCTCCCCCGGCTTTTACCCGAGTGGGGTGAATCTTTGGAAACCTCAAGGCCCCCTACCCGTCAGATTTACCTTTCACACATAATGGCGAAACTCAAGGCTTTCCGGGGTGTCACCAATCGGCTCCCATTGCTGCCCTTTTCGCCATGAGCTCCTCGAGTTTCCCGCCTGTCTTTGCCTCAATGAGTCCGAGCTTGGCCCTATCGGCGGGAGTGAGCCCAAGGGCCGAGAGGTGGTGGAGTATTTGCTTCTCTAAGTGCCTCAACGCGAGGCGGCTCCGCCAGTCCTCAGGATTATCGAGGAGGTGCTCTCTTAGGCTTGTCCGCTCGTCGAACGCCTCGGCTGTCATGATCAAGAGAGACTCGTCTACCTGTGGCCATAGCCAGTGGGCGGCCCCTGTCACACGCTCCCAGAAAGCTAACCCCTCAGGGCCGAGCCCGCTTGGTGGCTCAAGTGAACCCCCAGGGCGAACTATCTCTATGACTTGCCCTCCGGGGATCTTGTCCTCTCTGAGGTGTCCGAGTTTTCTTTTCCGCTCGAGCGGTACGGGTGGCCTACCGTTTTGAGGCATACTTGCCCCCTTTCGTATCGGCGAGCGCTCGCGGTATCCATGAGCTCGCGGTGGGAATAGTGTCGAGACAATTCGGGTGTGATCCAAGCTCCTCGAGGTATCGGTGGAGAGGGAGGCCACACCCTCCACACCAATAACCCGTATTCGGGTAGGAAGCGATTAGCCCCTTGGGGTGGCCCGGGACTATCTCGAGGCGGTTGTCTGTGATTGTGCTCATGCTTCCGCTTGACACCTCCCACAGTGGCCCCTATAGGTGGGCGTGTTGTGTATCGGGCAGAGAGTGCTCTCGCTTGCCTCTGGGGAGGCTTCTGTCTCGCTGTCTGGTTGCACTGGTTGCACTGGTTGCACTCCCTGGGGGGTGGAGAGGTAACGCTCGAAAGCGTCAGCGAACTCGCTCACCCTGTAGCCGCGGAGTGTGCTTCCCTTGAACTTGAGCGCCTCAGACTTGATCCCATACTTTCTGAGTTGGCGTGAGAGTTCCCGAGTGTCCAAGCCGAGGCCCTTATAGGTTGCCCACTCAGACTCGTCTAACCCTCTGAGCCTGTCGAGGATATCCTGGGAGGCTATGCGATCTTCTGAACCGATAACGGCCCGAATATCAGCGAGGAGCCTCACTCCGACACTTTCCGGGGTGGCTTGTGACTCCTCAACGAATGAGAGGCCGGTGGCTCTAGCTATCTCAGGCCAGTCACCTCCCAGCGCGTCAGCTATCGCTATGAGTGGCTCCCACTTGTCGGCGTGCCTGTCTTGTATCCCTGGGGGGAGCTCCGGCCATGCTTCTCTCACTTGTGGCCTTATTGTCTTGGCTAACTCCTCGAGGTGCTGCTTGATTGCTTCCGCCTCTTGCCCATTGAGTCGCCTCCTGAATGGCTCCACGCTCTGATTCTTTCTCCGCCTTTTCATGGGGATTACCACAGCGCGAGTCATGAGAGTCTCGGGGAGATCATTGAGGCCCGCGAGTGCCACAGCACAGAAAGAGGGAAACTCCTCGGTGAAAACCTCTTTCCCTCTCATTACAGCTCGGCCCGCTGTCGCCCCTTTTCTGTAGCCAGAGTTCAGGAGCCCTCGGATATCCTCATTTCCATCACCTCGGCGAGCGTTGAATATTGCATCAGCCTCGTCGATCAGGAGTGTAGGGAGTTCCTCGTCAGCGGAGATCTTCCGAAAGATATACGCGGGGGTGGCGTTCACCGTGAGCACCGGGTGAGGCACGAGGAGCTCTGTCACCTCCATTGCTCGAGATTTTCCGCTCCCTGGCTCGGGTGAGAGGAAAGCAAGCCGGGGAGTGTTGTCAAACTCCTCGACTAGGTGGGCGTGCATGATCCACAGCGCATGGGCGTAGGCCGATTGCTCACTTGGGTAGGCGATAAACCGATTGAGGAACCTCACCAAGCCCGCTAAGTCGCCGAGCCCTTCCTTCTCCTCAGAGTGTGCAACCTGTGCAACCTCTGCAACCTTGAGAGCTGGGGAGGGTAGTGTCTGGGGCTGCGGTGTCTGCCGAATAGGCGTTACGGTTGCCGGAGGCTTTTCCTCCCGTGGATACTTTCTTCGGTAATACTCGAGGGGATCTAGTGCCGCGGTGTCTGTCATGAGTTCACCGCCCCTATAGCCTCAAGCCGAGCCATAATCGCCTCAAGCTCCCGAGTGTGTGCAACTATCCGCCACTCCTCGCCCCTGGCTTGACACAGCCTCGGAAAGCTTGGCCAGTCCATGAAAGCCCGGAGGCGTTGCTTCTCGCGCTCGCGGAGTAACGTGTCCGCGATATGAAAGAGCTCTTGGATTTCTTCCCGGATCATGATCC
>SKHB01000014.1 GCA_007117135.1 Microbacteriaceae bacterium
CGCACCCCGTCGTCGAAGACGCTCACGAAGAAACTCTCCGGCGGCAACCAGCAAAAAGTTGTTGTCGCCCGGGAAATGAGCCGTGACGTGAAACTTCTTGTAGCTGCCCAACCCACGAGGGGCGTCGATGTGGGGTCCATTCAGTTCATCCACGAACAAATTGTTGCCGTCCGAGATTCGGGTGTACCTGTTGTCATCATTTCTACCGAACTGGATGAAGTGTTAGCTCTCGCTGACCGGATTGCTGTCATGTATCGGGGGCGCATCGTTGACATTGTGGGGCCTGAAACTCCCCGCGAAGTTCTGGGCCAGTTGATGGCCGGGATTCGAGTGTCTGAAGAAGTGGCCAGCTGATGTTGTTGAAAGAAATTCTTGCCACCTCCGCCACCAGAATTGCTCTGTCCATTGCGGTGGGATTTCTTATTGGCGCCCTGTTTATTTTTTTCGCATCTGAGGGCACCTGGGCGCTCCTCTCGCGCGGTGATATTTTGGGCGGACTCGCGTCAGGGCTTTCGGCTATCGGTGAAGGCTATGCGGCGCTTCTTCGCGGCGCGGTGTTTAATTCCGACGCGTCCAATGTTGCGGTTGGCCTTCGGCCACTGACCGAAACCGTTCGGTTTGCCGGCCCACTCATTGCTGCTGGTTTAGGTATTTCCCTGGGGTTCCGAGTGGGACTGTTTAACATTGGCGGAACGGGGCAAATTCTTTTCGGAATTCTTTGGGCGACCATCATTTCTACCCGGTTAGAGATGCCCTTTGGGGTTCACGTTTTGGTCGCCGTGATTGCCGCGATCATGGGCGCCTCCCTTTACGGGGCTCTCGTGGGGTTCCTCAAAGCTCGCACGGGAGCGCATGAAGTGATTCTCACCATCATGCTCAACTACGTGGCCATCTACTTGTTCACCTGGTTCATCAGAAACCCCAACCTGTTGCAAGACCCCACCGCCGGTGGCACCCCGAAGGCAGAAGCCCCCGCCGTGACGGCACAACTCCCGGTTCTCATCCCCGGCTACCAAGTACATGCCGGCCTTTTTCTCATCATTGGCGCAATTTTTGCCTACTGGTGGTTGATGGAGCGCTCGGCCATCGGATTCCGATTCCGCATGGTGGGACAAAATCCTCACGCGGCACGAACCGCGGGGATAAACGTGGAAAACACATACATTTGGGCGATGGCGAGCTCCGCGGCCCTCGTCGGTGTGGCCGCCGCCCACCAAGGACTGGGAATCCGAACCGGCTTTACCTACTCCATTCACGCTGGCATCGGCTTTGATGCGATCACCGTTGCTCTTCTGGGCGGCGGAAACGCGATCGGGATTGCGTTTGCGGGCTTACTGTTTGGCGCTTTCAAAGCCGGCGGGCCACAAATGCAGGTCATTGGTGTGTCGCCTGAAGTGTTGAGCATTGTGCAGGCGTCAATCGTGTTGTTCATTGCGGCACCGCCCCTGATTCGAGCCATGTTCCGCCTCCCGTCGGTTCAAGAAAGTCCCGCGCTCGACAGACTGCGAGCCAAAGTGTGGAGAAAGGGCGGTGACAGGTGAGCAATAACGTCGAAGTCACCCCCGGGTTGTTTTCCCTCGCCGAAGCGAAAGTGAGCTGGAAAGCTCCCGCTGTGATGGCCGGATTCAGCATTGTTGTCGCGTTCGCTTTTGGCATTTTTGGCCGCGCCGAGCCCGTTGCCTACCGTCTCACCCGCGATGACGCCACATTTCCGCTTCCCGCGTTTGTTGCCGAGTCCAACCTGATTGGTTTGGCCGCAGGAATTCTCATGGCTGCAATGTCGATAACGGCAGCGCTGTGGGTAAACAGGCGCAAACCTGTGCCCCTGTGGTGGTTGGTGATTTTTGGCGCTGTCGCCGTTTTGGCCCTACTCGGCTGGGTGGGTGCGGGAGACACGGTTCCCGTTGCCTTCCTGCTCGGTAATGCTCTGATTTTGGCTATTCCGATTATTTTCGGGGGACTCTCCGGGGTGATGTCGGAACGTGTTGGTGTGGTGAACATCGCCATTGAAGGCCAACTTCTTGCGGGCGCATTTGTCGGCGCAGTGGTGGGAACAATGACCGGGAACCTCTATGTCGCACTTCTTGCCGCGATGGTTTCCGGTGCTCTGGTGTCGATGGTGTTGGCGGTATTCGCGGTCCGATTCCTCGCCGATCAAATCATTGTCGGCGTGGTGCTCAACGTGTTGGTTATCGGCATTACCAACTTTCTCTTCTCGCAGTGGTTGACCCGTGATGCTGCCGCCACCAACTCGCCGGGAACCCTGCCCATTTATTCGATTCCGCTGGTGTCAGACATTCCCATCCTGGGGCCGGTGTTGTTCGAGAACCGCCTCACCGTTTTCGCCGCCTTTGTGGCGGTGCCGGTGTTGTGGTGGGTGCTTTTTCGGTCCAAACGGGGGCTCCGCGCCCGTTCAGTGGGGGAATACCCGCTGGCTGCTGACACCGTCGGCATCAACGTTCAACGCACCAGATTCTGGTGGGTCACGCTGGGCGGGTTGATGGCTGGCCTGGGCGGTGCCGCAATCACCATCGGAAACGTCGGCGCGTTTGGCAAAGAAATGACGGGTGGGCAAGGCTTTATCGCGCTCGCTGTGGTGATTCTTGGCCGGTGGCACCCCCTGTACATGTCAGCTGCTGCACTACTGTTTGGTTTCAGCATTATTTTGCGGGTGTGGGCCAACCAGGTGAGTCCCGGTATTCCGACCGACTTTATTTTGATGGTTCCCTATCTGGTCACTATCATCGCCGTGGTCGGTTTTGTTGGTCGTGTTCGTGCGCCGGCGGCAGACGGCCAGCCGTATGTGAAAGAGTAAGGCGTGGAGATTGATTGGGAGAGCCTCAAAGCGCACGCCATCGAGGCCATGAAAACCGCCTACGCGCCCTATTCACACTTTCCTGTCGGGGCAGCTGCCCTTGTTGATGATGGTCGTGTTGTCACCGGCTGCAACGTCGAAAACGCCTCATACGGGGTGGGTTTGTGCGCGGAATGTGGGCTGGTGTCTGAACTTGCCCGAACGGGTGGCGGAAAACTGGTGGCGTTTAGTTGTGTGGACGGCGACGGCAACACCCTCATGCCCTGTGGCAGGTGCCGACAGTTACTTTTTGAACACGCCGCACCCGGGATGGTCTTGGAGACGGTGTCGGGCAAAAAACTCATCACCGAGGTGTTACCCGACGCTTTTGGCCCTCACGACTTGAAAAGGAACTAATCACGTGACCTTTTTTCTCCCCGGAACCGACATCAACCTTCACAAGCTTCCCAAAGTGTCGTTGCACGACCACCTCGATGGCGGTCTTCGACCACAGACCATCATTGACCTGGCGCCGTCACACGGGTTAGAGCTGCCGACGACTGATGCGGGGGAGCTGGCCCAGTGGTTTGCTAACCAGTCGGACTCGGGGTCACTCGTGGAATACCTGAAAACCTTCGATGTCACCACCGGTGTGATGCAGACCGCAGAGGCTTTACACCGCATCGCAAAAGAATTTGTCCTCGACCTCGCCGACGACGGGGTGATCTATGGCGAGATCCGCTGGGCGCCAGAACAGCACCTGCGCATGGGGTTGAGTCTCGATGACGCTGTCGAAGCTGTTCAAGCGGGCTGTGATGAGGGTGTCGCCGAGGTTCGCTCTTCTGGCCGTGCGATACGGGTGGGACAGTTGGTGAGTGCCATGCGCCACCTGGATCGGGGTGTGGAAATTGCGGAGTTGGCGCTTCGCCACCGCGACAGTGGGACTGTGGGTTTTGATATTGCCGGGCCTGAAGCAGGCTTCCCGCCTTCTCGCATGGCAGACGCTTTCGACCTGCTCTTTGCCCACAGCTTTCCGGTAACTGTTCACGCAGGTGAAGCAGACGGTTTAGACAGTATTCGAAGTGCGCTCCGGGAGGGCCGCGCCCTTCGACTGGGCCACGGTGTTCGAATCGCCGAAGACCTTGACGTGGAGGTGAGTGGTCAGGACATGGTTGTGTCCATGGGGCGGCTGTCACAGTGGGTGAAGGACCGCCAGATTGCTTTAGAAACGTCGCCGTCGTCGAACCTCCAAACAGGGGCGATTGCGCAGTGGGGCGACACCATGGCTGACCACCCCTTCGACCTGCTTTACCGGTTGGGTTTTTGTGTGACGGTGAACACCGACAACCGGTTGATGAGTAACACGAGCCTCTCGAAGGAACTATTTCTGCTTGCTGACACCTTCGGTTACGACTTAGATGACCTGTTGGCTTTCCAAATCAACGCCGCCCA
>SKHB01000133.1 GCA_007117135.1 Microbacteriaceae bacterium
AGAGTCTTCTACGACGCGCCAGCGGCCACCCGGTGATCATCACAGTGGAGGGCAGAGTTGGCACACCCATCACAGACAACAAGTTGAGCCCTGCAGGATAGGTCGTCGCAGTTTTCCATCCGGGATGAGCCCTCCCCGCAGGCCACACACCGCCCAATGACAGCAGCGTTGTCCGAAAACGCCACACTCTTGCGGTTGTCAAAGATATACAACGACCCTTCCCACAGTCCCTCGTCGCCGAATGCTTCGCCGTATCTGACGATGCCGCCGTCCAACTGGTACACCTCGGTGAAGCCTCGGCGAATCATCATCGCCGACAACACTTCGCAGCGAATACCACCCGTGCAGTAGGTGACCACAGGCGTGTTTTTGAGGTGGTCATACTTGCCGCCGTCCAACTCGGTCACAAAATCATGGGAGGTAGTGGTGTCGGGAACGACGGCGTTTTTGAACCGACCAATTTCCGCCTCCCACTTATTGCGGCCATCAAAAAACGTCACCTCAGTGGACTCCACCAGCTCGTGTAACTGCTGTGGGGTGAGGTGCTTACCTCCCCCAACAACACCCTGCTCAGTCACCACCACTTCTTCCGGGGTACCAAAACCCACCAGTTCGTCTCGGACGCGAACTTTCAGCTTCGGAAAATCTGTGGCCGTGCCCTCGCTCCACTTAAAGTCAATGTCTTTGAACGATGCGTATTCGCGGGTTTTCCGGCGATACTTTTTGATCGCTGACAACTCTCCCCCCACCGTCCCGTTGATTCCGTGGGGGGAAATAATGATGCGGCCACCAATACCCAGCGACTCACACAAATCCCGCTGCCATAACCGAATAGCGTCAGGGTCCGCTAACGGCGTGAAGGCATAGAACAACAAAACTTTGTAAACAGCCACCCCATCAGTGTATTGACAGGGTGGGCGAGGATGTCAGGGTCAAGACTTCTTGCTGCCGGCGTGTGGCGATTCCAGAAGCTCGCGAAGCCCGGCAATGTCGTGGCGAAGAACATCGATCTCTTTCTGCTGTTCTTCTTGTGCTTCTTCAGCGCCCTCGCCAACTTTTTCAACAATCCAGGAACTGAGCGTCCCGACAATCACACCCACCAACACCACACCACCAACCATGAGGCCCACGGCAACAAAGCGACCCATGCCGGTCACTGGCGCGTAGTCGCCATACCCCACCGTGGTGATGGTCACCACCGCCCACCACATCGCCTCAGCAAAAGTGGTGATCACTCCAGCTGCTCGCTCAGCCTCCAACACGGCCAAAGCGGCGATATACACCAGCAGGGCAGTGGCGCCAACGGCGAACGTGAGAATCCTGGACCTCACCGCACCGCCTGCGGTGCGGTTGAGAACATTCAGCAGGGTCACCAACCGCAAAAGCCTGAGTGGTCTCAGTGCGGGCAGAGCCACAATGAGGAAGTCGAAAAAGTGCTTGATGAACCACCTTCCACGAGAGCGCGCGAGGAGAAGACGAACACCGTAGTCAACAGCGAACAGCGCCCACACGGTGATGTTCACTACCTCTAGGGGGCCACGAATCGCAGTGTTGGTGTAGTCGAGGACTTGCCAGGAGTAGCTCACCAAAAACACGGCGGCGAGAACAAGGAGGGGAACGTCACTGCGTTTTTCCCACGCTTCTAACGTCATTGGTGCTCCCCTGCTAGCGTTCCAGACGTCTCCAGCCTAGTTTGACCTACACGTCCCAAGCGTCTCGAACCAGGTCTTGGATGGCCCGGGTGGTGGGGACTTTGCCGGAGAGAACTACCTGACCGTCAATAACAAGCCCCGGTGTCGTCATTACCCCCTTGGCGAGAATCTCGTCGTAGTCGACGACCTTCACCACCTCCGCGTCAACACCCAGAGTGTCAATGGCTTCTTGGACCCGCTTTTCCAACAGGGCACAGTTTCGACACCCGGGGCCCAAAATTTCAATTTTCATCCCTATAGCCAACCGTTCAGGAGATATCCGACCGCGATAATCGAGACCGCGACAATGCCAATGAAGGTGGCCAGAAGTTTCAGGTTCATGACGCGTTTCAACAGGATCATTTCCGGTAGTGACAGGGCAATGACCGACATCATGAGCGCCAACAGGGTGCCTACCGGCACCCCAGACGCAGCCAGTGTTTGCACCAGGGGCAACACACTGGCCGCCCCGCCATACAGCGGAATACCGATGAGCACCATGAGGGGAACAGCAAACCAGTTATCAGACCCCGCCACCTGGCGGATGACCTCATCGGGAACCCAGCCGTGAAGACCGGCACCCACCAGCAAACCCACCAGCAGGTACGGGAACACTGAGCGCAACACCGAAGTTGCTTCGGCGGTGGCGACTGACATGCGAAGTCGAACGTTTTGTGTCACCGCCACCGCCCCCTGCCCACCACTCGCACTCACCGCAAGGGATTTGGTCACCATGGGCTCCAACCATTTTTCGAGTTTCAGCCGTTGAATGAGCCACCCGGCAAACACCGAAATCACAAACCCTGCCACCAGATACGCCAGCGCAACTTGCCAACCAAAGTAGACAATGAGTAACACGAAGGCGATTTCTGACACCAGCGGCGATGCCACCAAAAAGGTCATGGTGATCCCAAGCGGTATTCCCGCCCGAACAAACCCAATAAACAGCGGCACTGAACTACACGAACAAAACGGTGTCACGACCCCCAGCACGGCGGCCAACACGTGACCAACACCTTCTTTTTTGCCCGTCAACCACTCTTGGGTTTTCTCCACGCTGATGAAACTTTGTAAGAAAGTCACCATGAATGTGATGCCCAGCAGTAGCAGGACAATTTTGACCAGGTCGTAGACAAAAAAGTGAATGGCGGCAATGAGGGGTGTTGCGGGGTCCGCACCCAACACATCAAAGAGCAGGTAATCCCAGACAAACTCGTTGGCGACAAACACCGCTGTCCACACCAGGGCACCCACTGCAATCCACGACAGCGCGCTACCTGCGCCCTTGGTTCGAAGCGTGTCAACCAGAGATGCCATACCTCCACACTATTAGGGCAGGCAACCTGGCACCACGGCGCGGGGAGTTACTTGGGCTATGGAAAACGCCTGCAGCACGATGGCGCTATCGCACAAGCGAGGAGGCGCGGTGGTCACCATCACTATCCGAGACGTCCCCGTACATGTGCGGGACGAAATTGCCCGACGGGCAAAGCTCCGCGGCCAATCCATCGGGGAATATGTGCTGTAACTGCTGTCAGCCCATGCCGACAGGCCCGATAAAGCAGAGGTTCTGGCCAGGGTAAAGAAACGTGCCGAGGCGATGGGCGACATCGACATCATGCCTTACCTCAAGCGCTCACCAGGCGGCCGCTACTAGCCCACACCTGCCTCACCTCACGAGAAGCGCCTCTCTGCAAGCAGCTAGCTGCTTGCTAGCCTGAGCCCATGACTGGTTATAGCGTCACTTCACTAGGCCCCATGGATTCCTGGCGAGACCACTTCGGTGGTTTTGTTCCTGAGACCTCACGCGACGGTAGACGCGTGGTGGACCACGAGTTAGACACCGAAGTGATCGGCTTTACCGCCACAGCATACGAACCAGGCGAAGAGGCTGGCTATTGGCACAGCCACTCAGAGCTCGAAGAGGTGTATGTGTTCTTGGAAGGCGAAGGCCAAATGGGCCTCGATGACGACGTCATCGACGTTCACCCAGGAACAGTGGTTCATGTCGCCACCGGCGTCATGCGCACCTGGCGGGCAAAACCTGACTCCCCCACCCAGCTTCGCTGGTTCTGTATTCGGGCAGGTGTCATCCCTTTGCCCGCCATCCCCGATGACGCCACCCCTATTCGGGATATTCCAATGCCGTGGTGACTTCAGCACATTCACGCCGGGCTTGGCCTGGAGTCGTCAATACAACCCGACGAGCGATGAATTTCCGCCCCCTGCGCTACAGAATTTACATTCCCAACGCTACAGTTTTTACATTTTTAACTCGACTAATCAATCCAATGAGAAGGACCAACATCACCCGAGACCCGTGAACAGACGGGGAGGACAAAGATGACGGGCAATTAAGCATCACCCGACATAACTGTCAAGCATCACCCGAAATAGTGTCAAGGATCAGGCGACAGAGAAAAGTCAACCATCACCCGAAGTAATACAAATGTTTGGTACACCCCCCGGGACTCGAACCCGGAACCCACTGATTAAGAGTCAGTTGCT
>SKHB01000122.1 GCA_007117135.1 Microbacteriaceae bacterium
CTACGACCGTACAACTTGCCCGAGCTGGATGGGTATTCGAGGTGGAGCCGAACAACAGCGGTGGAAACGAGCACTGTGCGGCGACGAACTTCAGAGGCGATCTGGGTCTTTGGAATGACTTCCAATGTGAAACAACTCAGGTCAAAGGGTACCTTGTTGAGTTCGGTGGCCGGGTAGATGATCCACCGAGCGGGTCGACGGCGTTTACCGAGGCATCTCGTACGGCTATCGCCTCGGTGAGCGTCCCGTCTGCCCCGTCGATTTCGGGAGCCATAACGGGAAGCAATGGGGTACTGAGTTTCGCAATTACCGCCCCCACGAATTCCGGCGGCCGAGACCTTATTGGATATGAATACAGCACCGATGCGGGCGCCTCTTTCCGGGCTGTCACTCAAAGTGGCGGAGTTTTCCGCATCACGACCGAAAGTGCGGGAGGGCCGCCAACACCTCTCGTGAACAACACCTCCTACAACGTTCAAGTTCGGGCGCTCAACTCCTTGGGGGCATCCGACTGGTCGACTGCGGTGTCAGGAACCCCCCAGGCAGAGAAACCCTCTGCCCCGGTTATCTCTTCCGTGACGGCAGGAAACCAAACCCTCACTGTTGCCTTTACGTCGTCAGATGATGGTGGAAGTCCCGTCACAAGCGTCGAATACGCGCTTGATGGGGGCAACTTCCAAGCTTTCTCCGCACCAGCATCGCCCGGAACAATTACCGGCCTCACCAACGCGACGGCTTATTCCATCGTAATCCGAGCTATCAACGATGCAGGAACGTCCGATAACTCTGCGAGTGCAACGGGAACACCTGTTGCACCGGCACCACAGGCCCCCACACGCCGCTCGCAACCGCCCGCTGCTGATCCAGCAATCACCACACCCGTGACTCCGACAACGCCCACTGGTGGCCAGGTTCTTCCCCCGGGCAGGACCCCCACCCCGGGAACAGCGCCAGCGCCTCTTTCGGGACCGCTGCCCGGTGCAAATGGCAGTGGCGGCCAGGCACCCACAGCCCCCACAGCAGTCATTGGTGGCCGAAGCACCCCGGTGAACACCAACGTGACGGGCACCAACCAGGTGAACCTGCAAACAGGCACCTCCTCGTTGGGCCTGTCTATCCCTCAAGGCCAGGGTGGGGTGTCCTCCCAGGGGGGCAACACTGAGTTGGCTGTGTCGCCGGGTGCTCAAACGAGACTCTCTGGTTCGGGGTTGTTCCCCGGCTCCACCGTGCAGGTCTTTATGCCACTGGGGGCAAACGGTTCCAGGGAGATCGCTCAACTCCCCGTTGACCCCAGTGGGTCTTTTGATGGCGACGCGGTGTTCACCACCCGCCCCACGGACCCGCCGTTGCCGATTGGCCGCCACGTGCTCCAAATTGCTTCGTTGAATGACGCGGGAGAGCGGGTGGTTGTTGAGATGGCTATCAATATCGCCCAGCCGTCACCGGCACCGGAGATTCTTCGCTCTAACGGCGATATTCCGGGCCTTCTACCCGGCCAATCTCTTGCCACAAAAGCCGGAGAACCAACCGACGTCCTGCTGACTGTTGACCCCACCAATTTCCTCACGACCGTCCAGGGCGATGGCTGGTCGTTCTCTATCAATGTGGGGGGCGGGGGTAACAGTGTGGAAGAAACCGCTGACGGGGGAGCACTCATCAGTGTTCTTCGAGGGGGAGAAGCCAGTATTTCTGGAAACGGCTTTATGCCGCTTACTCGCGCCGACATTTGGCTGTTTTCTGACCCGACACTGCTCGGCAGTGTCGAGATCGACGAAAACGGAGAATTCAACGGCAACGTCACCGTTGACGGCCGAGTAGTCCCGGTCGGTGACCACACCCTGCAAATTCAAGGTGTCGGTGTTGACGGTTTCGTGTTGGCAGCAAACCTCGGTGTTGTCGTCTCAGACGCTGACGCGGAGACAGCCACCACCACCACCGAACAGGCTGCAATGGGTGTGCTGTGGTGGGTGGTGGCACTGATTGCCCTGCTGGCCATCATCGGCATCATCTGGTGGTGGCGCACCAGGCGACAGGCCAACTAAGCAACACACGGCCTCCCCCGCATACCAGCTCACAGACTCACCGGTGGGGCCCCAGCGCTCGGGGCCTCCACCGTGTGACCACATCGGCGCCTTCGCGCCCTGAAGCGACGACTGAAGGCTGTTAGAACACTCGCGTTCCCCCCACCCAGGTCTCCAGCACCTGGATGGTGGGTAACGCTTCTGGTGGGGCAGTGAGAATGTCTTTATCCAACACCACAAAGTCGGCTACTTTGCCCGGCTCAATAGACCCTCTGCGATCAGATACCCCGGTGACCTGTGCGGAGCCTTGGGTGTAGGTCCAGAGGGCCTCATACACACTCACGCGTTCGTGTGGAGCAACAACGTACCCGGTGGCGTCTTCACGTAACACCATCGACGACATGACCTCAAGCGGTGTGCCGGTAGCAACCGGGCGGTCACTACTTCCCCCTGCCAATACTCCGGCGTCTAGCAGCGACTGGTGGCGGTGGAGGAAAGCTTCACGCGTCTGGCCCATGGCTTCACGCATTTGGACGCCGAGAGTGGGCATAACCCCCGGCTGGGTCACAATCGCCACCCCAAGCCTCGCCGCCTGTTCAACCTGCTGGTCTGTCACCATACCGCCGTGTTCGATGCGGTGGGGAATGCGGGGCTTGCCGTAGAGACTTACTGCTTCGTCGAAAGTATCGAGGGCGAGAGACACGGCTCGGTCCCCGATGGCGTGTGCTGCGATAGACCAGCCGCCTGCCGCTGATGAGAGCATGGTGTCGCGCAGGACACTTTCTTCTGCTTGGAAGTAGCCATAGTTGCCGGGAGGGCCGGCAGAGAACGGTTCTGACACTGCACCCGTCCAGGCCAACATGGAACCGTCTAAGAAAATCTTCAGCGGGCCAATACTCAACCACTCATCGCCCAGACCAGTCCGAATACCCGCATCGAGGCTGACAACCGCCGGGTCAGAGACGTGACCGGGGAGGGGGTGTAACACGTCACTGACGGGCATGAGTTGGGCTCGCTGGCGAAGCACACCTTTTTGTCTCGCCAGCTGGTAGGCGCCGAATTCTCTCGGGGAGTGGCCAATCCAGCCGCCAGCGATCCCGGTGTCAGAAAAACTGGTGAGACCCTCCGCCGCATACACCTGGCTGGCCCGGTCAATCGCAGCCACCAGCTCCGCCTCGGACTTCGGCAACAGTAACTGTTGAATGAGGATCTGCGCGGTTTCTTCTAACACCCCAGTGGGGTTCCCCGACGCGTCCACGACAACGGCGCCGCCGTCGACGCCTTCCATTTTCGACATCACATCAGACATCTCTAAGGCCAGGGTGTTCACAATGGCGGCGTGGCCAGAGGTGTGACGCATGAAAAGCGGGTGGTGGGGCAGCGCAGTGTCCAGCTTGTGAATATCGGGGTAGTGGCCGTCAAAGCGTTCCTGGTTGAACCCGGTGGCAAGCACCCACTCACCAGGCGCTAAGCCGTCTGATGCGCCGGCCAGGGCGTCATAGAGGGCGTCTAAGGTGGCGAACCGGGTGCAGTCAAGTTCAGCCAGTGATAACCCGAACCACACCGTGTGACAGTGGGCGTCGTGAAAGCCGGGGACGATAAATGCCCCACCGGCGTCGACGGTGTCAGTCGCGGCAGGGTAGTCGTCGGCTGTGCCAACGGCGACAATGTTGCCAGCGAGCACAGCGAACCAGCTCGCAGAGGGCTGGTCCGCGCTCATGGTGTGGATGCGGGCGTTTTTTACAACCAGGTCTGCTGTGATCACGAAGTCTCCACCGGTGTGTGCGTTGTTCTATGTTGTCACACAGGTGGACAATTGTGGCGGGAGATGGTCAGCGTTTTCCGGCACGCTCCGGGGAGGTTTGTGGCGAGGTGGCACGCGCCAGGAGCTCCAAAATATTGGCATAGTTGTGACCGGTGGCCCGGGTCATCGCAATCTCACAGGTTTTGTTCGAGGAGGCGAAATGGTCGCCCGCGACGCCTTCCAACTGCCTCACCATTGACGCGGTCGCACTTTCGGTGAGTTCGGGGAAGAGCATTCCCCGGTCACCGGCGAACCCGCAAC
>SKHB01000095.1 GCA_007117135.1 Microbacteriaceae bacterium
CCCACCAAGAAGTGTCATTGGAAACCAATGGGTCCAACGTTGTAGTGAAATGTGGCACAGCAAAGTTCTCGTTGCTCACCATGCCCTTGGAAGAGTATCCAAGCCTTCCAGACGTCGGTGGCATTACCGGAACAGTAGACGGTGAAGCGTTCGGTGAAGCTGTCGCCCAAGTAACCCCTGCAGCATCGAAAGATGACGTCACCCCGGTTATTACAGGTGTCCAATTAGTGGTCGATGACAACACACTGTCCATGATGGCGACTGACCGTTATCGAGTAGCTATTCGACATTTACCGTGGGTAGGCGATAGCGCCGACGCTCTGAGTGCCCTAGTACCAGCGAGAACACTGTCGGAAGTGGGTAAGACGTTTTCTTCAGCTGAAAAAGTGACCATCACCATTAGCACTGGTGGGGATCGTGAACTTGTCGCGTTCACTGCTGAAAATAAAACGGTGACAACCCTGTTGATTAAAGGTAGTTTTCCTCCTGTCCAGCGACTTTTCCCAGAAAATATCGACAACTATTCGGTGGTCAACACCAATGATTTGATCGACGCAACTCGGCGAGTGGGGCTGGTAGTCGACCGCGAAGCGCCACTTCGATTCACCTTTTCTGGCGACGGCGTGGCCCTGGAGGCTTTAGGGTCGGACCAGGCACAAGCTAGTGAAAGTATCGATGGTCATATTGTTGGAAACGACTGTGTCGTTTCGCTAAAACCCCAATTTTTGATTGATGGCCTGACCCAAACGCACAGCGAGTTTGCACGAATCGCCTTCACTCCCACTGACAACCCGAGCAAGCCGGGGCCTGTTCTCATCACAGCGCAACGATCTGCTGATGACGATGACGCGTCTTACAGATATTTATTGCAACCTAACTTGTTGATGAGGTAATACACCGCTGTGTGGGTGTCACGTTTACGCCTGGAGGCGTTTAGAAACCACACCGCTACTGATATTTCTCTCGAACCGGGGGCGACGGTTTTCGTTGGGCACAACGGTCAGGGGAAAACGAACGTTGTCGAAGCATTGGGATACACCTCGACGCTGAACTCTCACCGGGTGAACTCTGATGATGTGCTCGTCCAGTCAGGCGAGCCGTATGCAGTTATTCGGACTAATGTCCACGCACAAAATCGTTCCGTCGGCGTCATGATGACCATTAACTCTGCTGGGTCGAATAAGGCTCGAGTCAATGATGCGCCTGTGTCGTTGACCGAAGCGTCCTCATGGACCACCACAGTATTTTTCAGTCCCGAAGACATGACCATTATTCGATCGGACCCGAGTCATCGCAGACGATTCTTAGACAGTGTCATTAGCCAGTCATCACCTCGACTTGCAGCCACTTTCTCGGAATACGACAAAGTGGTGAAGCAGCGAAATATGCTGCTCAAGACGTTGCGGTCTCAACCCAAAACACCAGACGCAGAATCGACAATGGCGGTGTGGGATGACTTACTCGTCACCTTGTCGTCCGATATCACTCGCGCGCGATGGGAACTACTTGATTCGCTCTCTCCTCTTTTCGCCGGCGCATACAGTGATATTCGTCCGGGTCATGACGTGACTCTCCAGTTGCAGCACTCTCACGACGTGCTTGCTGGTTTATCTCCCCACATGTCCCCAGAAGATGTTGCAGCTGCGTATACAGATGCGTTGACTGCGGTCCGCTCCAGTGAACGAGAGCGCGCAATGACTCTTGTTGGTCCGCACCGGGACGACCTTCTCATTCAACTCAATGGGTTACCCGCTAGGACGCATTCATCCCAGGGGGAAGCGTGGTCCACGGCTCTTGCCCTCAAATTGGCAACCGCTCGATACCATCGAGCGTATTCGTCATACGGCGATCCGATCATTATCCTCGATGATGTGTTTGCCGAACTCGATGACAATCGCCGCCACACATTGGCCGCAGCCGTTGAGGGGTGGGAGCAGGTGTTGATTACTGCCGCGGTGGCGGGCGACGTTCCGCAGTCTTTAGGCGGCCGCTTCATCGAAATATCTGGAGGCAAGATTGTCAACTGACGGCACAGGCATGGGGGTCACCAGCGATGAACCTATCCAGGCCTATGAGTCTTTGAGGTCTATTTTTACTGGCGTAAAGAAGCGTTCGAAAAAGCGGCAACAGGATGTTCAAGATGCTTTCTCACCCGGTCGTGACCCGCTTCACATGTCTGATGCTTTCCGGGAAATGACTGGCACCCTTGGTTGGGACCCGTCGTTGGCTGAGGCGAAACTCTTTGTTGAATGGCCACTGTTTGTTGGAGAAGGAATAGCAGACCACGCGCAACCAGTGGGAATACAGGACGAGCTGTTAGTGATTCAAGCGTCGTCGAGCGCTTGGGCAACACAGCTTCGGCTTATGCGCCACGAGCTGCTCATCGTTTTGGCGGAAAAACTCCCAGAAGTCCCCATCAACGCAATTACTGTTTTGGCGCCGGGTGCCCCCTCTTGGAAAAATGGCCCACGTAGCGTTCCAGGCCGTGGCCCGCGCGATACTTATGGTTAGTCAGGCGAAATTGTTACCGTTCAACATTTTTGGTCCACAGACGCCGAAATAACCAATTTTTGGCGGTGGTCGCCGGTAGACTGATGACAGCAAAATACGCTGTTTCACGACCCCGTAAACACGTCACATCATTCTTGGAGGCCACACCCCCATGGCAAAAGCGCCACAGAAACCGACACCGAACGATTCTTACGGCGCCAGCGACATCCAAGTTCTCGAAGGCCTCGAGGCTGTTCGCAAGCGCCCAGGTATGTATATCGGGTCGACAGGGCCTCGAGGACTTCACCACCTGGTCTATGAGATCGTAGACAATTCAGTTGACGAGGCCTTAGCGGGCCACTGTGACACCATCACCGTCGACATTTTGGCTGACGGCGCAGTGCAGGTCTCCGACAACGGCCGTGGTATTCCGGTAGATGAACATCCTGTGGAAAAAAAGTCGACTGTTGAAGTGGTGCTGACCATATTGCACGCCGGCGGAAAATTTGGCGGCGGCGGATACGCCGTCTCCGGTGGTCTACATGGCGTGGGGTCCAGTGTTGTCAACGCTCTCTCCCACAAACTCACCGTCGAAGTACGGCGTCAAGGCAACGTGTGGACTCAAGAGTATGCCGATGGCGTTCCCAAGGCTCCACTAAAAAAGGGCGACAAAACAGACGAGACCGGCACCACCATCACCTTCTGGCCCAATTCCGACATTTTCGACACCGTTGACTTCGACTACGAAACACTGCGGACAAGGTTCCAACAAATGGCTTTTTTGAATAAAGGCCTCTCGATTACCGTTGCCGACAATCGGCCAGGAGCTGACGGCCGGACCCACACTTATAAGTATGAGCGGGGGCTCGAAGATTACGTCGCTTTTTTGAACTCAGCGAAGAAAACAGAGACGATTCACGACGAAATTATTTCCTTCGAATCCGAAGATACGGAAAGAAAAATCGCGCTCGAAGTCGCCATGCAATGGACGACCGCATATGCGGAGAGTGTTCACACTTACGCCAACACCATCAACACCCACGAAGGCGGGACCCACGAAGAAGGCTTTCGGGCAGCCCTCACCACACTGATCAACCGATATGCCCGGGCGAACAACCTGTTGAAAGAAAAAGACGAAAACCTCACCGGGGAAGACGTGCGCGAAGGTTTGACCGCTGTGGTGTCCGTCAAACTCGGCGAACCACAGTTCGAAGGCCAAACGAAGACAAAGCTGGGTAACACCGAAGCAAAATCGTTCGTTCAAAAAATCACCGGTGATTGCCTCGGTGACTGGTTTGAGAGAAACCCTTCCCAAGCTAAAGATGTCATCAGGAAAGCCATCGGTGCTGCAGCAGCTCGAATAGCAGCGAGAAAGGCTCGCGAACAAACCCGACGAAAAGGACTTCTCGAGTCGGGAGGAATGCCCGGCAAGCTGAAGGACTGCCAAAGCAAAGACCCATCGATCTCAGAGATTTTCATTGTCGAGGGCGACTCAGCCGGCGGAAGTGCTGTTCAAGGACGAAACCCGGAAACACAGGCGATTTTGCCTTTGCGGGGAAAAATCTTGAATGTCGAAAAAGCGCGACTCGATCGAGCGCTCGCCAATCAAGAAGTTCAAGGCATGATCACCGCCTTCGGAGCGGGAATTGGTGAAGACTTTGACATTGACAAGGCGAGATATCACAAGATCGTGTTGATGTCTGATGCTGATGTCGACGGCCAACACATCACCACTTTGTTGTTGACACTGCTGTTTAGGTACATGCGCCCGCTAATTGACAGCGGTTACGTCTATTTGGCCCAACCCCCGTTGTATCGGATCAAGTGGTCAAACGCTGACCACGAATATGTTTTCAGCGACCGGGAGCGTGATGCTCTCATCGAAGAAGGGAAAAAAGCCGGTCGTAGGCTCCCCAAAGACAACGCGGTTCAACGCTACAAAGGTTTGGGTGAAATGAACCACCAAGAGTTGTGGGACACGACCATGAACCCGGAGACCAGAACGCTCATGCAAGTCACGTTAGATGACGCCGCCGTTGCTGACAGCGTTTTTTCGACCCTCATGGGCGACGACGTTGAATCCCGGCGAAACTTCATCCAGCAAAACGCACGCGACGTACGATTCCTCGACATCTAAATACCGGAGTACATCACAGACATGGCTGACACTGACACCACCCCCCAAGTTCCTGACCGCATCGATCAGGTAGACCTCCAATTGGAGATGCAACGCTCCTACCTCGACTACGCGATGAGTGTCATCGTCGGTCGGGCTCTGCCCGACGTGCGAGACGGGCTGAAGCCGGTACACCGTCGGGTAATTTATGCAATGTTCGATGGCGGTTATCGCCCCGATAAAGCCTTCTCGAAATGTTCACGTGTTGTGGGCGACGTGATGGGGAAATATCACCCCCATGGAGACTCGGCCATTTATGACGCACTCGTTCGACTTGTTCAGCCGTGGGCGTTGCGCTATCCGCTTGCAACGGGCCAAGGCAATTTCGGGTCTCCCGGGAACGACGGTGCTGCAGCCCCTCGATATACCGAAACAAAAATGGCGCCCCTGGCGCTCGAAATGGTCCGGGATATCGAAGAAGATACTGTCGATTTCCAAGACAACTACGACGGTCGCACAAGAGAACCGTCGATTCTTCCCAGCCGCTTCCCCAACCTGTTGGTCAACGGGTCTGTGGGAATCGCGGTGGGAATGGCGACAAATATTCCTCCTCATAATCTCCGCGAGGTCGCGGATGCAGCCGTGTGGCATTTGAATAACCCCAATGCCAGTCAGGAGGAATTGCTCGCCGCGTGTTTGGAGAAGGTCGCTGGCCCCGATTTTCCGACCGGCGCAACCATTCTTGGTTCTCGAGGCATTCAGGACGCCTATCGGACAGGTCGAGGGTCTATCACCATGCGCGCGGTGGTGGCCGTTGAAGAGATTGGCGGGCGGACGTGTCTTGTTGCCACAGAGTTGCCGTATCAAGTCAACCCAGACAACTTGGCGATGAAAATCGCGGAGCTTGTCAAAGAGGGTAAAGTCAGCGGCATCGCGGATATCCGGGATGAAACATCGGGTCGAACAGGCCAGCGCTTGGTCATTGTTTTGAAGCGTGACGCTGTCGCCCAAGTGGTGTTGAACAACCTGTATAAGCACACGCAGTTGCAAGAAAACTTTGGTGCCAACATGTTGGCCATCGTTGACGGGGTGCCTCGGACTCTCACCATTGACGGTTTCATTAGTTTGTGGGTGGCGCACCAGGTTGAGGTGATTGTTCGCCGAACCCAGTTCCGGTTGGCCAAAGCCCAAGCCGACTGGCACATCTTAAAGGGATACCTGCTCGCCTTGGACGCCCTTGACGAGGTCATTGCCCTCATCAGAAAATCGCCCACCGTCGATGACGCCAGAGAGGGCTTGAAAAAGCTTTTGAAGGTGGACGACGACCAGGCGACCGCCATTTTGAATCTCCAGCTTCGCCGCCTTGCGGCTCTGGAGCGTCAAAAAATTCTCGACCAGGCTAAAGAACTTGAAGAGATGATCAAAGAGTTTGAAGCGATTTTGGCGTCGCCGGAACGGCAGCGGGGAATCATCGTTGATGAGTTGACGGAAATCGTTGAACGCTTTGGTGACGACCGCCGAACGGAGATTCTCCCCGGATTTGACGGCGAAATGCGCCACGAAGACCTCATTCCCGATGAGCCCATGGTTGTGACCATGACTCGGGGCGGATATATCAAACGCACCCGGGCAGACCAGTACCGCAGCCAACACCGCGGAGGTAAAGGTATTCGTGGGGCGCAGCTGAGGTCTGATGACGTGGTGGAGCATTTCTTTGTCACCTCCACTCACCGCTGGCTCCTGTTCTTCACGAATACGGGCCGGGTATATCGAGCAAAGGCATACGAAATATCTGAGGCTGGGCGGGATGCGAAAGGTCAACACGTCGCGAACGTTCTTGCGCTGCAACCTGATGAAACTATCGCGCAGGTTCTCGACATTCCCGACTACGGCGTCGCCCAGTATCTGGTTCTCGCCACAAAGCATGGACTGGTGAAGAAAACCGAACTCACCGCTTACGACACCAACCGTCAGGGTGGCATTATTGCCATCAATCTGCGAGACGGCGACGAACTGGTTCAAGCCATGCTCGTCAACGCAGGGGATGACATTTTGTTGGTGTCAGCGGGCGGTCAATCGTTGAGGTTCACCGCAACAGACGAGTCGCTCCGTCCGATGGGTCGCTCGACAAGCGGTGTTATTGGTATGAATTTCAAAAACGACGACCACCTGTTGACTGCATCGGTGGTCACCGACGAAGGTTACGTTTTTGTTGTCACTGAAGGTGGGTTCGCCAAACGCACCGCGGTTGACCAATATCGCGTCCAAGGGCGAGGCGGAACAGGGATCAAAGTGGCGAAGCTCAATGAAACCCGAGGCCAATTGTCTGGTGCGCTCATTGTGGGGGAAACCGACGAAGTGATGGTCGTCCTGGAAAGCGGCAAGGTGGTGAGAAGTGGAGTGTCTGAGGTTCCCGCGAAGGGTCGGGACACTATGGGCGTGGTGTTCTGTCGTCTTGCTGACGAAGACCGCGTTTTGGCCATTGCCCGAGGGGTTGATGAGGTGCTCGAAGAGCTTGAGGACATAGAGAACAGTAGTACTCTCGATGAAGCACCCGATGCCCCGCTGAAAGAAGACAGCCCATGACCGATGTTCCGACGCAAGCAATGAAACAGACTAAGCCTGCTGCCGCTCCTGTCAAGCAGGTGAGACTCAAGCTTGCATACATTGACCTGTGGTCGGCGGTGAAAGTGTCGGCCCTCATCGCCCTCACACTGTCGATCATCATCTTCGTTGCCACTCTCGCGATTTTTACCATCTTCGACCAGACAGGAATCTTGGGTTCTCTGGAAGGAATTATTGGGGACATTCTCGGTGAAGGCGGGGCCGGTATTTTGGCGCTTTTGCAGTTCTCTCAAGTGTTGGCTTTGGCATTGGTGGCGGCCGTTATCAACCTGGTTTCTTTCACCGTGTTGGGGTCATTGTCGGCGCTGATTTACAACGCAATCGCGAAAATTACTGGGGGGTATCTCGTCGGATTCACCACCACATAGAAACCTGGCGACGGCAATCTTGCTCCCGATTGGGTAACTAGGGGGTTGGTGCGCTAATGTCGTATCCGGTTCGGGGCTATAGCTCAGGCGGTTAGAGCGCTTCGCTGATAACGAAGAGGTCCCAGGTTCAAGTCCTGGTAGCCCCACGAGCACCACCAGTGTTCAAGAGGGGCCTTAGCTCAATTGGTAGAGCGCCTGCTTTGCAAGCAGGAGGTCAGGGGTTCGATTCCCCTAGGCTCCACAAAATTTCCCCTGAATAACTTCGTTAGTGCGGGCCAACTGGATAATGTGGTCGCCGAGCGGTGTGCTCGGGGAACCGTAACGGTTCTTCGAGGCCGGAGTCTTTGAGTGTGCTTATCCCGCAACGGGGAGAAGGGGTTTCCGAATCCACCGAATAAACGCCACCACACTTACGACTGCCAGTAGGGGGACCAGAATCTGAAGTGTGAGGATGGCGGTGGGATACTGCTGGTCCCAGCCGTCAGCTGACAGGTGACGGGCAAGGATTCCCCAGAATGCCCACACCAACACCAACCCATAGCCGACGGAGGAATTGACGAGCGCTGTTGCCGTGCCAATGGCGGCGGCAACAACCAGAATGAGGATGAGCCAACCTTCTTCAGATAAACCTAGGCCTCCCCGCCAACCCAGTTGAACGAGAAGAGCTGACGCGTTAGCGACGGTCGCGACTGTTACCCACCCGAAATACACGCTGAAGGGGAGCCTGAGGGCGAGGCTGGTTGACCAGCCGCTTCTTTCTTTTGTGGTCTGCTTGTTGATAACAATGAGGGTCACCAAAAGCGACCCAATAATGACAAGTGACAACCACAAGACTTCGTAGTGCCAGGCGACAATCCACAAACCGTTCAGCAGGCTGCTTCCAATAAACCAGGGGGTAATCGTTCGAATGACGGCGTTGTCTTGGACCAGTTGATACACCGAGTAGACACCCAGCAGCAGGTATATGACGCCCCAGATGGCAAACGTGTAACCGATGGGGGCGAAGAGGGTGTCGTAGCGGTCAGAAATTTCTGCCGTTGTTTGACCATTAAGCGGCAATGTTGTCGCCAGGGCATTCATCACCACCATGAAAATGTAGGCAAGAAGGGCAACGACGCGAGGAGTCTTCGAAAAGGGCATGCAGTCATTCAACCACGGGGTGAGTGCCTGGTGGGGGGAAAGTTTATGCGACTAGTAGCGGTCGTCTCTTACGACTTCGACGTCAGATAACCAACAACTGACCGCATAGTAAGGGAAATAGTCGCTCTCCAGGCCCTCGATGATGATTTCGGCCACATCTGATGGGACCACCGTTTCTAAACGGATGTTTCCGCCGGACATATCCCCAAAGCGTTGCCCCCGGGGCCCTTCGCCGTGCGCGGGGGATACCGTGTGACCCTTGGCACCAGCTTGGTGCACCAGGCTTACCAGTCTGGACTCAAGGCTCGCCTCCGCCACAACGGTGAGTAGCTTCCGGGACGCTTTGCTCATAGCCCTAAGTGTGTCAGGAAATTGCTGAGTGAATACAAAAGCGGAATGCCTGCCACCAGGTTGAAAGGGAAGGTGATTCCGAGCGCTGCTGTGAGGTAGACGCCGGGACTTGCTTCCGGTAGAGCCAAGCGCACCGCTGCTGGGGCGGCAATATATGAGGCTGACGCGGCAATGACTCCAAGAACCGTCGCACCGCCGACTCCCAGCCCGGTCAGGAGACCAGCAGTGACACCGAGTCCGCCGGCGAGAAGAGGGAACCAAATGCCAAACGCTACAAGACCAATACCACCGAGCTTGACGTCGCGGAGACGCCGCCCTGCGACGATTCCGAGTTCCAGTAAGAAGAGGGTCAAAATGCCGGGAAACAGACCGGAGAACAATGGTTCAATTCCTTCAAAGCCTTGCGCTCCGGTGATGACCCCCAGTGCGAGACCGCCGACCAGGAGGACGATCGAGCGGCTGGTAAGAACTTCCCTCATGCTCTCTCCCCAGCTCACTTTTCTTTTCGCGCCCCTGGCTGCTAACAGAAGGCCGACAATAATTCCCGGTACTTCCATAGTGGCGAGCAGGGTGGTGACAAAACCTTCGTAGGACTGCCCGATTGAGTCGAGAAAGACTAGGGCCGCGGTGAATGTGACTAGGGATGTGGAGCCGTAGTGCGCCGCGAGGGCTCCTCGGTTGATGGTGTCGAGGTGGGTGGTTAGCCGAAGGGCTAAGAAGGCGAGGATGGGAATGATCAGCCCGAGTGCAACGGTGGCGAGTAGAGGCGGGGCAATCTCTGACCAGGTCGCAGTGGTGAGAGCGACACCTCCCTTTATGCCGATTCCTAAGAGAAGGTAAATTGCAAGCGCCTGGTAAACAGCGTCAGGCAGGCGAAGGTCACTTTTGACACTGACTGCTAACAGGCCGAGTGCGAACGCCAGCACCGGGGGGGATGTCAAGTTGATTAAAGCGAGAGACAGGGTGTCCATTTACGCATCCTCAAAACTGCCTAGCGCCTCAATGAGGTCGCCGACGGTGTGGCGGGAACTGGTCTGGTGGCGCAGCGGGCCGTCTGTGTTGATGGAGTAGCGATTGTTTCTTCCCACACGCTCCCGGGCAATGTAACTGTCGGCTTCCAGGTCGTTCAAAATGGAAACAATCGAGCGGGATGTCACCCCGCAGGCGGCAGCCAGGTTGTCGATTGTCGCTTCAGGGTTTCTGGCCAACAGGATCAGGACGTGAGCGTGGTGGCTCAAAAATGTCCACGTCTTTGGCACGACGCCCCCCGCGCTATAAGAGAAAATTATTTCTAGAAAACTATCACACCTTTTGCGGCGCACAAACATTTCTGCCCGGGCATGTTGCCCGGGCAGAGTAACAACAAACGGTGTCTAGTCCCACACGTTGTCGCCCCGCAATACTGCGTCTGAGCCACCATCGATGTAGACCGTCTGGCCGGTTACGTGAGTGTTTTCTGCACTGCTCAACCAGATGAGCAACGAGGCAACACTTTCCGGTTCCATGTAATGGTTAAGAGGCATGGGAACCATTTGGTCCAGACCCGCCCGAGCCTCCTCGGTCGCAATCATGTCGGCCACCATAGGCGTGCGGACGATCCCCGGGCCCACAGCGTTCAAAGGAATCCCTGCACCAGCCCAGGAGTCCTTCACGCATTCCCGTCGAACCCAGCGGCTAATGGCCCGCTTGGTGGAACCGTAAATGAGCTGTTCAACTCCACCGCCCTGAGCAACAAGCTCTTCAGCTCGCGCCACAGACTTCGCTTCATCGTCAGCGAGCATTGCATCGACAAGGGCAGGGTCATTGGGCATCAGTGACGCCATAGAGCTTGTCACCGCGACGCGAGGTGCGTCGCTTTTGGCCAACGCCGGCAACAGGCCTTCGAGGAACTCAGTGACACCAAAATAATTGATTGACACAGTCAGAGCGTTGGGAGCAGCGGAACCAGCGTTGGCAATAACAGCATCGATAACGCCACCGGAAATCTCCAAGCATTTCGCGACTGCGGTTTGGCGACCTTCAGGGTGAGACAGGTCAGCCGTAACTTCAGATTCCTCGCGGTCAACCCCGATGACTCGAAAGCCAGATCTCTCCAGCATGTTTTTTGTCGCCAAGCCAATGCCGGACGCGGAGCCAGTTACAACGTATGTTCTCATCGAGTTCCCTTTCTGGAGGTGTTCTTTTCACCTTGTGGGTGGATACTTCCATCTTCTCTAGAGAACAACACACCTGGCAAGACAATCCAGGTAAACACCAGGAGAAATTAGTCGGAAAGCTCCTTGAGTCGATCGTGACGACGTGACAGTCTCTTTGATCGCCTTGTTACCTCTCGACTGACTTGGAGTTGTTCAATAACCAGAGGGCCGAAACGGTAATGCTCCGTTCGGTCAAATATTGCAGCCAGGTTAGGTGTGAGGCGACCGAAGCGGAAACGGCGAACAGCTCGCGCCTCTTCCGCCTCGACAATCATTTGGAGAACTCCCTGGTCACCGTCGTCACCCGTTTCGCGAAGAGTTCCTTGGTCTGATTCTCGTCGACTGCCCGACCCTTCAGCCCACAATTCCAAAAGAGAGTTGGCCTCCTGAGTGTCGTTCACCCACAGCGTGGCGCTGTTAAGCTGTCCGTCTTTGTACACCACAGCGGCCATGTCCGCGTCCAAATCAGCAACGTATGGCCAGGGATCGCTATGAACGTAAGCATCGACATCAACGTAAAGAAGTGGTCCGCGAAGCTTCTTCCTAGCTGGCGCAATCCATGTGGGCTTCAAAAGTGTCGTCCGTACCCAATTAGATTCCGGCTCCACCACGGAAATCTGATAATCAAGGCCCAGCGCGTCGAGGCTTTTGCGTAGCCGGTCTGCTTCAGCCTGATACACCTCATCGGGGGTATGGAAAGCGATAATCAGACCCCTTGGTGTCACGAGCGCGCCCGGTTTCACCTCAGGGAGTGGTTCATACTGGAGAGAGACTGCAACCTCATCCAGGTCGGGAAACCTTGCGCGCTGCCCATCAAGACGACTAGTCTCAGCCGCCATGCAATGAAGATCAGCAGGGGGCTCCCCTGTCTCCGTGGCAACGTCGCTCTGTTGTGACGTGACTGCGGGGCCACCTAGCTCCCGGACAACTCGGGCAACCTCCCGGTCGACCCGATCGGGAGCGGTGTGAAGGTCTTCGCGCCTGACCAGAATTGAAGTCAGGTTCTCTTGGGCGATGATGCCGAGCACATCGCGCGACCGGGAGAGGGCACCAGGCTCAGTCATGCTTCGAGTTCTTCCATCAACGTGAAGCCGATAGTCCGCGCCCTGGTGAAAGTGGTGGGGAAGATGGGGGGAGCGTTCGCATACCAGTTCTCTCGGGTCGGCCACAGTGAGCACAAAAACGACCCGTCTGGTGAGGGACAGTTCTGAACTAATCGCCTCCGCACGGGAGGCGTCGTCCGGATCCCACGAGACAATTACCCGGGAGCGGATATTTTTAGCCCAGAGCGCTTGACCCCACACCACAGTGATGTCGCGGGCAGAAAACAGCTGAGGTAATCGACCCATCACCGCCTGAGCACTGCGGTCGTCTGGCCCGCACACCACCACATGCACGGGCTTGCTTCCCGACACGATATTTCGCAGTCGGTAACTCAGGTTGGACAGGGCCGACTGGAGTGTTGCCACCTTATGCTTGAGCCCCGCCATTTTTCCCCACTAGACAGGGACACCGAGTTCCCCATCCTGCATCATCCTAGTTGAGTGGAACGATAGAGCTGCGAGAAGGCGGGGCCGGACCCGCAGTGGTTCATAAACTTTCTCCGCCGCGGTCAGAACTGGTGTGGAGTTTCAGGGCGGCCAGGATGATGGTCGCGATTTCTTCAATGGACTTGGTGGTGGTGTCAATGAATCCAATACCGGCAGCGTGAAAAAGGGTTGTGGCTGCTTTGAGTTCGAAGGTGCACTGCTCCAGTGACGCGTAGGGCGAATCGGGGCGTCTCTCCTGACGAATGTGATGCAAATGTCGGGGAGAAGAAACCAGACCGAAAAGCTTGTGGGTCAGTGGTCGGAGACTTTCCGGAAGTCGCTGGGCCCCCAGGTCTTCATCCAATAGCGGGTAATTGGCGGCTCGAACCCCATAATTTATGGCCAAATACATGCCCGTCGGGGTTTTTCCGACCCGTGAGGGGCCAACGAGGATCACGTCTGCTAGGCCGAGAGCTTTAATCGACTGCCCGTCGTCGTGCTCCAAAGCGAACTCCACAGCTGCCATTCGATTTCGATACACGTCCGAATCAGCAATTCCGTGAGCTTTACCGAGCGAGCGGCTCGCTTCTTGGCCAAGACGCCTCTCAAGAGTGTCCAAACTCGCTTCCACCAGGTCCAACACAATGCCTGGACAGTCGTCAAATATCGCTCGGATGTCACGGCTCATGATGGTCACAAACACCACTGGCTCCAGCCCTCGTTGAGACTGGAAACGAATTTCGGCCACAACCGCTTTCGCCTTATCGACTGTTTCAATGAAGGGTCGTCTCGTTTTTGAAAAGGCGCCCTCAAACTGGGTCAACACACTATTTCCGAGCGTTTCCGCGGTGATGCCTGTCCCGTCAGAGACATAAAAGACGGGACGCTGTTGGACTCTAGTCATCGTCTACCGGCTTCCAGACATCGACTGCAGGTGTTTCCACACCCCCACGACACTGTCCGGGTTCAGGGACAGTGAGTCAATACCTTGACTCATCAACCATTCGGCCAACTCGGGGTGGTCACTGGGCCCCTGACCACAAATACCAATGTATTTCCCGCGGTCCTTGCAGGCCTTGATGGCCTGCGCCATCAAAGATTTCACTGCCGGGTCACGCTCATCAAATGCACCGGCAACAATCCCGGAATCCCTATCCAAACCGAGGGTCAGCTGGGTGAGGTCATTGGACCCGATGGAAAACCCGTCAAAAATGTCTAAAAAGTCGTTGGCCAACACAACGTTTGATGGAATCTCACACATCATCACCACTTTGAGTCCGTTGTGTCCCTGGACGAGACCGTTTTTCGCAAGAAGATCGATCACGGCTTGACCTTCATCCACTGTTCGAACAAACGGAATCATGATGGTGACATTGGTTAAACCCATCTCATCGCGCACATACTTCAGCGCTTCACACTCCATGTCAAACGCTGGCCCAAACGACTCCGACACATATCGGGAGGCGCCGCGAAACCCAATCATGGGGTTCTCTTCGTGGGGCTCAAAAGCTTTCCCGCCAATCAGGTTTGCGTATTCGTTAGTTTTGAAATCGGACATCCGAACAATGACGTCGTGCGGGGCAAAAGCAGCCCCAATCATCGCTATCCCGCTGGCGAGTGTCTTCACATAAAACTCTCGGGGCGAGGCAAAGTGGGAGGTGTGTTGGGAGATGTGGTCTTTCACATCAGCTGGCTGATTTTCTGGGTCTAACAGTGCAAGCGGGTGAATGCCGATTTCGCGGTTGATAATGAATTCCAGCCTCGCCAGCCCCACACCTCGGTGGGGTAGGTGGGAGAACGCGAACGCCTGGTCCGGTGTCCCCACATTCATCATAATTTTTACCGGAATCTCATCCAGCTCACCCGATTCGCTTGCTTCCACGGTGAAGTCCAAGAGGCCCTCGTAGATGAAACCAGTTTCTCCTTCTGCGCACGACACTGTCACTTCGCTTGCCGATGTGAGGGCGTCGGTAGCGCCGTCAGAGCCGACAACGGCCGGAATACCCAACTCACGGGCGATGATGGCCGCGTGACACGTCCGGCCACCGCGGTTAGTGACAATTGCTGACGCTCTTTTCATAATCGGTTCCCAGTCAGGGTCGGTCATATCCGCAACCAACACATCGCCCGGTTGGAATGTTGACATGTCAGCAATCGAGTGAAGAACCCGGACGGGACCCTGGCCGATTTTTTGACCTATAGCTCGGCCCTCGGCCAAAACCTCACCACGTTTGGCCAGTTGGTAAGACTCTTGAAGGGTGGCGGAGCGCCTGGAAGTGACCGTCTCAGGTCTGGCTTGCAAAATATACAACCCGCCATCAATTCCATCTTTTGCCCATTCAATGTCCATGGGCCGGCCGTAATGGTTTTCAATGATGACGGCGTCCCGGGCGAGCTCTTCGACCTCCTGGTCGGTGAGAGAAAAGCGAGCACGGTCAGCCTGATCGACGTCAACAAACTCAATCGACTTCCCCAGCGCAGTGTCGTCCGTGTACATCATCTTCAGCGCTTTGTGTCCAAGGCCACGTTTGAGAATTGCTTTTTTGCCGGCAGCAAGAGACGGCTTAAAAACATAAAACTCATCGGGGTTCACTGCCCCCTGCACCACAGCTTCACCGAGGCCGTATGCGGAGGTAATGAACACGGCACCCTCGAACCCAGACTCGGTGTCGACCGTAAACATGACCCCTGAGGCGCCCAAGTCGGAGCGAATCATCCGTTGAACTCCCGCCGAAATGGCCACGTCACCGTGAGCAAAACCGTGGTGGACGCGGTAAGAAATGGCGCGGTCGTTATACAGGGACGCGAATACGCCGCGGATAGCTTCAAGAATTCCGTCCACGCGTCGAACATTCAAAAACGTTTCCTGTTGGCCAGCAAAAGAGGCCTCCGGCAAGTCTTCGGCTGTCGCCGACGATCTCACCGCCCACGAGGACACATAGTCAGCGGGCAGGTTGGCACTCATGTGATCGAGAGCTTGGCGAACATCGTCTGCCAGTTGCGGCTGGATTTCTCCCGCAAAAATCATGTCGCGAATGGTTTTTCCCACTCGGACTAGCTCTTCCACATCCTCAACATCGAGACCGGCAATTGTGTTGTCGACTTGTTCAGAAATCCCGTTGTGTGTGAGGTAGTCGCGGTATGCATCAGCGGTCGTGGCGAAACCTTCAGCAACTTTTAGGCCCAGGGGAACAAGTTCTCTCGCCATCTCGCCAAGGGACGCGTTTTTTCCCCCCACTACGGGGACATCAGACATGGTCAGGTCGGTAAACAAGCGAACGTAGTCCATTTATCCAGCCTAGCTAGCTCGGCAACACAGCGGGAGGCCGACTTGTGAACAGTTGTCCCAAAACTTCCTGCCCTACTCTTAAGCCGTGTCCAACATGCTCGTGTCGCGCAGTATTGTGATCGTTCTTGCGCCACTGGTCGCCGTGGGTATCCTGGCGGTTTTGTTTGGTTTGAGTTATGGCGGGGGGGCTGCCCCCCTGGAACTCATCGACCCGGGGGCTGGGGTTCGGTGGGGATTACCACTGTCCATGTTTGTGCTTCGGATTGCGTCTTCGGTGATGCTGGGAGCTTTGCTTCTTCACGCGTTTGCCGTTCCGCTTCGCCACCCGGTATCGGACAAACTCATGGCCATTGCGAGTGGTGCTGCGGTGGTGTGGGTAGTGGCAAGTGCCGCGACTGCGTTTTTCACGTTCCTCGCCGTCTATGTTGAACCGGTCAGTCTGGACGACCGATTTGGCCGGCTATTGACGTTCTTCTTTGCTCAAACCGAGATTGGTCGGGCGTGGTTGTGGTCAACACTGTTTGTTGGCGTGGCCAGTGTGTTGGTGATCATTTCCCGGACATATCCGACAATGTTCTTGACCGGTCTTCTCGGGGTGATAGCGCTGTGGCCACTGGCGGAGCAGGGTCACGCTGCGGGGACGGAAGCTCACAATCAAGCCGTCATGGCTTCCTTTTTACACAGCGTCTTCGTCGCCTTCTGGATTGGTGGTTTGGTGGCACTAGCGATGGTTTGGCGGATGGTGAGATCTGAACGTGCCCTCCTCTCCGCCACCCTCACCAGGTATTCGAGTATTGCGCTACTGAGTGCGATTGTGGTGGCGGCGTCAGGGTCCATGAATGCGTGGGTCCGGGTTGGAGACGTCGCCGGCCTGGCCAGTGAATACGGCGTGCTGGTGACGGTCAAGATGGCGTTGCTCACCATCTTGATTGGATTAGGTGTTGTCTATCGGGCACAGCTTATTCGCCGGTTCACCGACAACATTCACAGCGCTTCCGCGAGACTGCTGGGCGGGGTTTTCGCCGGGGAACTCGCCATTATGGGCAGTGCTGTCGGTATGGCGGTCGCGCTGGCGAGGACTCCCACTCCGGTGCCGGACATTCCGGCGCTCGACCGGTTCGGAGCAACCCCGGCAGAGATTCTCACCGGCAAACCTCTTCCCGCCGAATATGACTGGACCAAGCTGTTCACCGTGTGGGAGATTGACCTGTTGTGGGGGCTCATCGGAATTCTCACCATCGTGTTCTACCTTCAGGGAGCAGTTCGACTGGCGAGGCGCGGCGACAAATGGCCCATAGGCCGGACGATTTCGTTTGTGTCGGGCATGGTGTTGCTTGTTTTTGCAACAAGCTCAGGCATGGCCGTGTACGGTATGTATTTGTTTAGTGTTCACATGATGGGGCACATGCTGCTGAGCATGGCGATTCCCGTGTTGCTGGTTCTTGGCGGCCCTGTCACTTTGGCAGCTCGAGCTATCCAGGCGAGGTCGGATGGCAGTTGGGGGTCACGCGAGTGGGTCATGAACACCGTTCACTCCAAATACGTCGAGACCATTGGGCATCCGCTTATTGCCGCCCCACTTTTTGCCTTCTCCCTGATCTTCTTCTACTACTCGCCGATTTTTGAGTGGGCGTTGGCTGACCATCTCGGACACCACTGGATGGTGTTCCACTTTGTCGCCTCCGGGTATATTTTTGCCCAAATGCTGGTGGGTGTTGATCCCCAGCCTCACCGGCCGGTATACCCGATACGACTGATTGTCGTGTTGGCCACGATGGCGTTCCACGCGTTCTTTGGCTTGAGTCTCATTATGGGAACTGGTCTTCTTGCCCCCGAATGGTACGGGGCGATGGGGCGCGAATGGGGGGCCGACCCACTGTCTGACCAGCAGACCGGCGGCGAAATTGCGTGGAGCCTCGGGGAAATACCCACCCTTGCACTCGCGGTCCTGATTGCTATCGGCTGGAGTCGGGAAGGCGATAGGGAAAGCAAACGTCTTGACCGTCAGGCCGACCGTGACGACGATAAAGCCCTCCGGGAGTACAACGAGATGCTTCAGGCGAGAGCGGACCGAGACAAGCGCCCTAGTCGACGATGAAGCGGGGCCGGTTCTCATTCAGGCCCTCAATGATTCCGGTCACATCAATTGTTTGCGTTTCGACATAGTCGCTGATCGTCCCATCAAACAGTGATTGCAATGACACGGTCAGTGTTGCTTCACCGCCAAGGGCTTCAACCTGCCAGGTTGTCTCATCGTCAAACATGGCCAGCACTACACGCGGTTCGGTGGTGATCTCCCAGTCAACACTTCCCACTACACGGTCAGTGATGGTGACCCCGAAGGGGCAGTTTGCCGGCTGCAACACTGCTTGAGCGGTGCAGGAGGTGAGATAGTCCGTGACTGCCTTCTTTGCTTGGCCAACAAACGCATCTGTTGGCACCGCCACCAGGCGAACAGTTTGAGATTGCCCACTTTCAATCGCCAACTCAACCGTGTCTGTTTCTAACCAGCCAGACGACCAGGACAAGGTGTATCGACCGGGGTACAGCACGTCTACACCCCGGGAGCTCACCTCTCGGGGAATTGCGACACCGTTGATGATTACCTCGTGGGAGCCGGTGATGGTGGCGGTGACTGCACCCACGGGCGCATCAGTGAACTCCCACCGGTCAAACAACCCCAGAGTGCGGGGAAGGCGGCTGAGCGTAAATAGCGATTCAGATGGTATTCCGTCTAATAAATATTGCGCCTGCACCACCACTTCCTCAGCGGTCACGATAAACGTGCCAGCAACGCGAGGTTCAGAGACAAGGGCCTCTGGCCGGGGTAAGACCACGGGAATCTCATTGAGGCCGGCGCGGGCTGAAGCCTCGCCGAAATCCCCCTGCTCGAGAGCGGCCAAATAACTCAAGACGTAGCCGCCTGGAGAAAAAAGTGTCTGGTTGAGCGAAAAAACAGCAACAAACCACGCCGCGGTGATGATCACCGCGGCGATAACAAACCGTTTCCACACCGCCCACACCCCACACATCTTATGCACTGTCACCAGGTGGTGGCCGATAGTCTTACCCAGGAGGCGAGAGGCCACATGACACCAGAAGACCAGGCCACAAACGGGCATGCCCTGGTTGAGCGTCTGGAGCAAAGTTTTGACCACATTTTTGTGACCGGGCCTGCCGGCACCGGGAAAACAACCCTGCTCAACGAATTTCTTGACACCACGGGGAAAGCGGTTGTCGTTGCGGCTCCGACAGGTGTTGCTGCATTGGCTATTGGCGGCCAAACCCTGCATTCTCTTCTTCGCTTGCCGCTGGGAATCCTGGGGAGTAGAGATTTAGGGTTCTGCCCAAAACCCACCCTTCAGCTTCTTCGCGCCATTGACACTCTGGTGATTGACGAAGTGTCGATGGTGAGCGCCGATCTAATGGACGCAATTGACCGAAGAATGCGGCAGGCGAAGGGGCGAAAAACGGTGGCGTTTGGTGGGGCGCAACTCATCATGTTTGGCGACCTCTATCAGCTGGCACCGGTCGTCAGCGGAGAAACCGAACGACGCTATTACACGGACACATACAAATCGGCCTGGTTTTTTGACGCCAAAGTATGGGAAGAAACAACCCTTCAGACCATCACGCTTGACACCATTTATCGCCAAGCAGACCCCGAGTTTCAAGCGGTGTTGCAGGCACTCCGCCACGGCCACATTGAGCCTGACATGGGGCGAATGCTGAACGAAGTGGGGTCTCGCACCCCGGAGAATCCCGACATCATCACCCTTGCTTCGACGAATAACACGGTGAAGAAAATAAATGCCGAGCGCTTGGCTGAACTACCTGGCCAGGCTCAAGTAGCGGTCGCGGACGTGGAGGGCGAATTTCCGCCTGGCCAGTTTCCGGCCGACCCAGAGCTAGAGCTCAAAGAGGGCGCCCAGGTGATGTTCCTCCGAAACGACACCGGCAACCAGGATGGTCCCCGCTGGGTGAACGGGTCGGTGGGACACGTGGTGACGATCGATCAGACCGTCACTGTTGAACTTGATGACGGTGAGCAGGTAGAAGTTGAGCCGGTGACGTGGGAGAAAATCAAATACGACTACGACTCGGCAACAAAAGAAATCAGCCACGATGTTGTCGCAGAGTTTACCCAGTTTCCACTGCGTCTAGCCTGGGCCGTCACTATTCACAAAGCACAGGGAAAGACCCTCAATGAGGCACTCATTGACCTCGGCCCTCGAGCTTTTGCTGCCGGCCAGACTTACGTCGCGCTGTCTCGCCTGACAAGCCTTAACGGTTTGTATTTGAAGCGGCCCCTGCGGCCGTCAGACATCATCGTTGATCCCGACGTGGTCCGCTTCTTTGAGACGAACTGGGACAAAGGTTCGGGGCTCTGGTGAGTTAGGCCTGGAGGCCAGAGATTATTTTCTCGATCGCCAGATTTTGAGCACGCGCGTTGTAATCTCTCAGGTGGTCTCCGCCCAGCTGCTCTACCTGGTGCCGGGAGCCCCAAATTTGCATGCCCAGCGACGTCCAACTCACCACAATCGCTTCGGTCAGCATTTTCGTGTCGGCGAGAATCGCGTCACGACCTGTCTTCTCTGCCCACTCAGGGTCTGCCGTCACCACACCTTCTTGAACGTCCCGCACCAGCCGGTACAACCGCCCATAGTTGAGTTCAAACCCTTGGCGCATTTGCTCACCGAAGCGCCCAAAGAGAATGTCTGAAGCTGTTTGTGCTGATTTGGGGAAGTTGAAAAACGCTGCCCAGCCTGATTCTTCCTCTGCCCAAGCTAGTTGCGCTCGCAAAAACGCAGTGAGCCTCTCTTCAGGGGTCGCTGGCGCCGAGAGAGCTGCAGCCCAAATCCGCTCTGAATAGCTGCGATAGGCCCTGAGGGCGGCCTGGGCAATCAGGTCATTCCACGACCCAAAGTTGTAGTTGATGCTCGCGGGTTGAACGCCGACAGCATCGGCTACCTGGCGTGCGCTTGTGTCGGTTGTTCCCCCTGCAGATACGGCTTCCACGGTGGCGTCAATGAGGAGGTCCTTGAGCGGCCGCGCAAACTCGTCGCTTTTTGGGCGTCCCCGTTGACGCCGTCGCACGTGGGGGGAATTTTGTGTCGTCATTTAATAACTCTAGACGATAACGGGCAGTGGCGTCGGGAGCTTCTCCCGGGACATCAGTTTGAGAGAGCGAGTGACGGGAATCGAACCCGCGCCGTCAGCTTGGGAAGCTGAAGTTCTACCATTGAACTACACTCGCCGACCAGGCAGCACCTGAGCAGGGCCCCAGTCTACTAGGGTGATTTTGTGCTTTTATCTGACCGCGATATCAAGAATGAAGTTGCCCAGGGTCGAGTATCACTTGAGCCGTGGGATGAGGCGATGGTGCAACCCTCGAGCGTTGACGTCAGACTTGACCGGTATTTCCGCCTATTTGATAACCACAAATATCAACACATTGACCCAGCTGTTGATCAGCCAGAGTTGACCCGTCTCGTTGAAGTGGAAGCAGATGAAGCGTTTGTGTTGCACCCGGGAGAGTTTGTCTTAGCCGCCACCTTCGAAGTGGTGACCCTTCCCGACGACGTGGCGGCAAGACTTGAGGGCAAAAGTTCGCTGGGACGGTTGGGTCTCCTCACCCACTCCACGGCAGGTTTCATCGACCCAGGATTTTCCGGTCACGTCACGTTAGAGCTATCTAACGTCGCAACACTGCCGATTACTTTGTGGCCGGGGATGAAAATTGGCCAGATGTGTTTCTTCCGCTTGAGCTCGCCAGCTGAACACCCCTACGGCTCAGAGCGTTACGGAAGCAGATATCAGGGCCAACGTGGCCCGACGGCATCGCGGTCGGCATTGAATTTCCACCGCACCAACATCGCGGATTTTCAGTAACCGTACGGCCTCGGCCAGGCTTCTAACTGCCACACCAACCAGGGGCTAAAAGCAAAAGGTGTTGCCGTTGCGCCTGTCGCAATGTCACCCGGTGATACCCACTGCCACTCTGCCACCTCAGACGGGGCAGGGCTCGGGTCGGAGGTGAGTTTCCCGACGAAGACTGGACAGATTTCGTTTTCAACAATTCCTGAAGCGTCGACGGCGCGGTAACGGAAGTCAGGCAGAACAATGTTGATATTGGTGACCGTGGCGCCGATTTCATCAGCGACTCGGCGAATGATTGCGTCCTCCGTGTCTTCTCCAGGGCCCGGGTGACCACACACCGCGTTCGTCCACACACCCGGCCAGGTTTTTTTACCGAGGGCCCTGCGAGTAATCAGGACGTCACCTTCGTCGTTGAACAGGTGAATGGAGAAAGCGCGGTGAAGAGGAGTGTCGGTGGTGTGAACCTCCGACTTCAGTGCTTGGCCGATATCATTGCCGTCATCGTCGACTAAGACAACCATCTCGGAGGAATTGTCTACTCCCACGCGATACCCTTCTGATGTGATGGTGGTGTCACACCACCGAATCAGCCTACTTTGTGGCGGGACGGGAAAGGAAAGATCTGCGTGAACACACAGTTAGAAACACGCATCGACCTCTACACCCGCGTTGCTGAGGAAACGGCTTCTGGTGTTATTCGCCGTTACTCCACATCTTTTGGCTTGGCGTCGTCAATTCTCGACAAGTCAACCCGCCAACACATCGAAAATATTTACTCCCTTGTCCGCTTAGCCGACGAAATCGTCGACGGTGTTGCCTACGAGGCGGGGGTGAGTGTGAAACGCGCTGGCGAACTCTTGAACGCCCTGGAAAAAGACACCGCAGAGGCCATGGAAACTGGTTACTCGACAAACTTGATTGTTCACGCCTTCGCCCACACCTCGAAAACAGTGGGGATCACTTCGACACTGACTGAACCGTTTTTTGCCTCCATGCGGATGGATTTGAACAACACCGAACATACCGATGAATCTTTCGATGCTTATGTTTACGGGTCAGCCGAGGTAGTCGGGCTCATGTGTTTGGAAGCGTTTCTTCATGGACATCAGGTCTCCTCCGATGATAGGGAGACCATGGTGAGAGGCGGAAGAGCCTTAGGTGCTGCTTTCCAGAAGGTGAACTTCCTGCGAGACCTCGGGGCAGACTTTGTCACACTCGGGCGAAGTTACTTCCCCGGCGTGACCCCAGACTCACTCGATGACTCCACCCTCACAAGGCTTTTGGATGACATCGACGAGGATCTTGTCCTCTCGGCCAAAGCGTTGAGGCTCTTGCCCCCACAAGCGAGGCGGGCCGTGGCATTGGCCCATGCTCTTTTTGATGAGCTGGGAAGGCGCCTTCGAAAAATTCCCGCCGAGGAACTAATTCGGCAAAGAGTTCGCGTACCAGGACGTGTGAAGTTCTGGATTGCAGTCAAAATTTTTCTTGGGTGGTTACCACAACCCCCTCCCCGAGCAACAGGAAAGGCATAACAATGGCCAAACAGGTCGTCGTCATCGGAGCAGGAATCGGCGGTCTTGCCACCGCTGCATTGCTGGCAAAAGATGGTTACAAGGTGACTCTCCTGGAAGCACGCGACCAAGTGGGGGGACGTGCGGGGTCGTGGGAAAAGGACGGCTTCCGGTTTGACACCGGGCCGTCGTGGTATTTGATGCCGGAAGTTTTTGACCACTTTTACAAACTCATGGGCACCTCCGCGGCTGAACAGCTGGACTTGGGCGTATTGGACCCGGCCTATCGAGTGTTTTTTGAGCCAGACGGTGACCAATCGGCAGAGTTTTTCGATGTTCGAGCAGACCGGGAAAAGAACCTCCAACTCTTTGAGCAGTTGGAACCGGGCTCCAGGCCTCAGATGGAAAAATACTTGGACTCTGCGAAGGAAACTTACGAGATTGCCAAGAAGTATTTCCTCTGGTCGTCGTTTAGAGACTTGAGGCCTTTGTTCGTTGGCGAAGTGCTGAAGAGAGCCGCCACGCTGTATTCGCTGTTGACCAAACCGATTTGGAACTTTGCCAGCAAATACGTCAAAGACCATCGGGCCAGACAGATTCTTGGCTACCCAGCCGTGTTCTTGGGCTCCAGCCCCTACATCGCTCCAGCCATGTTTCACCTGATGAGCCACCTCGATTTAGAAGACGGTGTGTTGTATGCGCAGGGCGGGTTTGCCAAAGTCATGGAAACTATCCGCGACTTAGGCGTCGGCGAAGGTGTGGACCTCAGGCTTGAGTCCCGAGTTGTTGAAATCGTGACGGCCAAAACTGCTGGGTCGAGGAAACCGAAAGTCCAGGCTGTGGCGTATGTGGATAGAGACGGCAACCGTCACGAAGTTCCAGCCGATATCGTTGTCTCCGGGGCTGACCTTCACCACTCAGAAACCACCTTCCTGCCGCACGAGCTTCAGACATACCCACAGTCGTATTGGGACAAGAAAATCGCTGGACCCTCCGCGGTGCTTCTGTATTTAGGGCTCAAGGGTGAAATCCCAGAGCTTCTCCACCACAGCCTGTTCTTCACCACCGACTGGGAAACCAATTTTGGGAAAATCTTCCAAGACAACCCCGTCCCGCCTAGCCCTGCATCGCTGTATGTGTGCAAGCCGAGCGCCACCGATGACGAGGTCGCCCCGACAGGGGACACCAACATTTTTGTTCTCGTCCCCATGCCAGCAGATGTGTCGATGGGTAAGGGCGGGATCGATGGTGATGGCGACCCTCTTATTGAAAAGATTGCCGATGAGGCAATCAACCAGATTGCAACCTGGAGCGGGGTGAGCGATTTTGCCGACCGCATCGTCGTTCGACGCACTGCGGGGCCGGCAGACTTCGTGTCAGAGCTTGGCGCGTGGAAGGGGTCTGCACTTGGCCCGGCACACACCCTCGGCCAAAGCGCGCTGTTCAGGTCAAAAAATGTCAGCAAGAAAGTTGACGGACTTTTCTACGCAGGATCCTCCACCATCCCGGGGATCGGCCTTCCGATGTGTTTGATTAGTGCCGAGTTGGTCGTCAAGCTGCTTCGCGATGACCAGTCGGCGAGTCAGCTCCAAGAACCCCTGGTGTCGACACACCGATGACCCACTTCATCTACCTGACCATGCTGGTGGTGTCACTAGCTGGTTTGGTGGGAATTGATCACCGTCACCGTTTAGCTCTGTTCGCCGGCTACCGCCTGCGAACGGTGATTGCTATCGGTGTTGGCGTGGCGGTGTTTAGTGTGTGGGATGTGGTGGCAATTAGTTTTGGGGTGTTCTTCCAAGGCCCAGGCCCCTACCAAAGTGGGTTGATGGTGGGGCCAGAATTCCCGGTGGAGGAACTCTTCTTTTTGACACTCCTGTGTTACACCTCGCTTCTGATGTATCTCGGCGCCTCAAGGTTTTTGGAGGCGAAAAAACGATGATGACTTACTGGTGGATCAACTCATGGTTTGTGGGCGGAGCAGTTCTGTTTTTGCTGGTGTCTGTTGTGCTGGGTGTTCGGGTCCGCTGGGCGGCCGTTGGCCTGGCGCTCGCGGTCATGCTTCTTCTGACCGCCATCTTCGACAACATGATTATTGGTTTTGGGCTGGTCGACTACGACCCAGCATTGATTTCAGGGGTCCGCATTGGCGTTGCCCCCGTTGAAGATTTTGCGTACACCGTGCTGGCCATGATTGTGGTGCCGGTGGTGTGGGCGTGGGGAGCGAAGCTTTCAGGCCGCAAGGGCGAACAGTGAAAATTCTCGGGATTTTTTTCCTCAGCTCCAGGCCGCTGAGCTGGGTCAACACCGCTTACCCGTTCGCTTTTGTCTACTTCGCCGTCACCGACAGCATCGACATGGTCTTGATCATGGGCAGTCTGTTTTTTCTCATTCCCTACAACCTGCTGATGTATGGCATCAACGACGTCTTTGACTACGCATCTGACATCAGGAACCCTCGCAAAGGTGGGGTGGAGGGGGCGAAGCTCGGGCCTCACCTGCACAGGCCGATGCTCTGGAGCGCGGGTGTTGTGTGTCTGCCGTTTGTGGTGTGGTTGGTGTGGGTGGGGTCGTGGGCAAGCTGGTTGTGGTTGGCCTTTTCACTATTTTCCGTCGTTGCCTACTCAGTGCCGAAACTTCGGTTCAAGGAACGCCCCTTTGTTGATTCCTTGACATCAAGTGCTCACTTTGTTACCCCGGCTGCTTACGCTCTCGTGCTCGCCGGCGGATCGATTAACAGCACGGGAGTTCTTGCTTTTGCCGCATTTTTCCTGTGGGGAGCGGCGTCGCACGCCTTTGGCGCTGTTCAAGACGTTGTCTATGATCGGCAAGCGGGTATCGGCTCGATTGCAACGGCTATTGGTGCGAGACAAACCGTGCGGCTCGCTGTGGGCGGCTACGTGTTGGCGGGGGTGTTGATGCTGTTTACCCCGTGGCCGGTGATGATGATCTCGTTAGCAGCCATTCCTTACCTTCTCGCCGTTGCACCGTTTTGGTTTATCACCGACGACACTGCCACCACTGCGAATCGCGGCTGGCGGTGGTTTTTGGCAATAAACTTTGTGGCCGGGGCCTGGATCACCCTGGTGGCTATCAATGCCGGCTATTTGCCCCTGTAACTGACGTGCTCGGGGAGTTTCACAAGAGCCATCAAGATAAATCCGGCCAGAAGAACGACGACAATGCCGACGATGCCCCAGTACTGGGCGCCACCAAGCCCGATAGCGACCGACCACAGGGTCGGTGTGAGGAAGCTCACGGCACGCCCCGTTGTTGCATAGAGGCCAAAGATGGCTCCCTCTTGGCCCACCGGTGACACTCGGGCCAGGAAAGACCTGGCGGCTGCCTGTGCTGGCCCGACAAGCGACGCTAGAATCATGCCGCCGAGCCAGAAAGCTGCTGGGCCGAGGTCTCTGGTGAGGAAAAGAAAAACACCCACAGCAACGAGCCCGCCGAGGGATCCCAAAATGACGGCTCGCGGGCCAAGCCAGTCGTCCAAACGACCCGAGAGCATCGTGGAGATTCCCGCGACGAGATTCGCAGCAATTCCGAAAATGACTACTTCGTTGAAGCTGAAGCCAAATGTTCCCGCCGCCAGGACGCCACCAAAGGTGAAAACGCCTGAGAGGCCGTCGCGGAAGATAGCACTGGAGAGCAGGAACTGGAACGTCGAGGGGGATGTCTTTCGTAGACGCTTAATGTCGCGCCACAGCACCCCATAGCTGGCGAAAAAGCCCACCCTATCGGCGACGGGTTTTTTCGGAACCTCCGGCACAAATAAGAAGATAGGAATCGCAAAAACTACCGTCCACACTGCACACGCCACCGCAATTGCCCGAATGGCCATGCCGTTTTCGTCTCCGAGGCCAAAGATGTCGAATTCGAGGAACCCGAAAAACGCGATGAGCAACATCAAAATGCCGCCGAGATACCCGAAGCCCCAGCCAAGACCACTAATGCGGCCAACGTTTTTCGGGGTCGACACCTGGACAATCATCGCGTTGTAGTGGACGTTTGCGATCTCCGCAAACACATTTCCCGCGGCCACCAGGGTGAGGCCAAGGATAAACATGTTTGGTTCGACGGTGACAAAGAACAGTCCTGCCTGAACAAAGACGAGAAGTAGCGTATTTATCCCGAGCCACCATTTGCGGTTACTGGAACGGTCGGAGCGCTGTCCGAGCACCGGAGCCAGCGCAGCAATGAGGAAACCGGCGGCTGCGATCGCGTATCCGAGGTCGCGAGAGAGGCCAGCCGATGCGGCTTGATATTCGGGCGAATCAGTTCCCAGGGCAAGAATTTCCGGGTCGACAAAAAGATCGCTGACCAGGTAGACCGTGAAGACAAAGGTGGTGATGACGGTGGCGAAGGGCTGGGTGGCCCAGTCCCACAAAGCCCAGCTAAAAGATTGGCCTGCGGGCACTTTCCTGTCGCCATTGGCGATGAGTCCATAAACGGGGAGCTGATCGGTGTCGGCCACCGGGGGTATCGGCTTCGGGGGATCATTGTCCGGGGTGTTCGCCATGTGCCCACCGTAGTGGGTTTCGGTCAACCTCAGCTAGATAAAAAGAACAATAGGGTGACCGACCACCACAATCCGTTCGCCTCTGGCGAAATATGAGTCGATTAGACTCACATTTGGGCTGTTGAGTTTGACTTTGGGGCTCGTTTTTTGCAAACTTGAGTCTGCTCGACTCATATCTGAGCCCCTAGACCTATGTAAAAGGAGAATGCCCATGGCACGCGCAGTTGGAATTGACCTGGGAACCACCAACTCGGTGGTATCCGTGCTGGAGGGTGGCGAGCCTACCGTTATTGCTAACGCTGAAGGCCTTCGCACCACCCCGTCCGTCGTCGCCTACACGAAAGACGGCGAAATCCTCGTCGGAGAAACCGCAAAGCGTCAGGCGGTGACCAACGTGGACCGCACCATTTCTTCGGTGAAGCGTCACATGGGCACCGACTGGAAACAAGACATCGACGACAAGTCCTATACCCCGCAGGAAATCTCAGCGCGCATTTTGATGAAACTGAAGCGGGATGCTGAACAGTACTTAGGTGAACCCGTCACCGACGCGGTCATCACTGTCCCCGCCTACTTCAATGACGCAGAGCGTCAGGCGACGAAGGAAGCAGGAGAAATTGCCGGACTCAACGTTTTGCGTATCATCAACGAACCGACCGCCGCAGCTCTTGCCTACGGGCTGGACAAAGGTCGCGAGGACGAACTGATTCTTGTCTTCGACCTCGGCGGCGGAACCTTCGATGTGAGCTTGCTCGAAGTGGGCAAAGACGACGACTTCTCGACCATCCAAGTTCGTGCCACCTCCGGTGACAACCGACTTGGCGGTGACGACTGGGATGACCGTCTGGTCGAGTATTTGGCGGGCAAGTTCAAAGACACCACCGGTGTTGACGTGTCCGGTGACAAGATTGCCCTCCAGCGGCTCAAGGAAGCCGCCGAACAGGCCAAAAAGGAGCTCTCCAGCTCCAGCCAGACGGGTATTCAACTTCCCTACCTGTCGCTGACCGAAAGCGGCCCCGCAAACCTCGATGAGACAGTGACCCGCGCGAAGTTCGAGGAGCTCACCAAAGATCTCATCGAACGCACCCGCAAACCCTTCAACGACGTCATCAAAGAAGCCGGAGTCAAAGTCGCTGACATCGCTCACGTTGTGTTGGTCGGAGGGTCAACCAGGATGCCGGCTGTCACCGAACTGGTGAAAGAACTGACAGGCGGCAAAGAACCAAACAAGAGTGTGAACCCCGACGAGGTTGTTGCCGTTGGGGCGGCACTGCAGGCGGGTGTGTTGAAAGGTGAGCGCAAAGACGTCCTACTCATCGACGTCACGCCATTGAGCCTGGGCATTGAAACCAAGGGGGGAATCATGACCAAGCTCATCGAGCGCAACACGGCGATCCCCACCAAGCGGAGCGAAACCTTCACGACCGCTGAGGATAACCAACCCTCAGTGTCCATCCAAGTGTTTCAGGGTGAGCGCGAATTCACACGCGACAACAAGGCGCTGGGAACTTTTGAGCTCACCGGGATTGCCCCCGCCCCCCGTGGTATTCCCCAGGTGGAGGTCACCTTTGACATTGACGCGAACGGTATTGTTCACGTCTCCGCCAAAGACAAAGGCACCGGTAAAGAACAGTCGATGACTATCACCGGCGGATCGTCCCTCCCGAAAGAAGACATCGAGCGGATGGTCCGTGAAGCTGAAGAAAACGCCGCAGAAGACAAGGCTCGTCGCGAGAACGCTGAGGCACGTAACAACGCCGAACAGCTCGCCTACTCGGTTGACAAGATTGTCAAAGAGAACGAGGACAAGATTCCAGACGACGTGAAAGCAGAAGTCCAGACGGACCTCGACGCTCTGAAGTCTGCCCTTGCAGGTGAGGACGATGAGGCAGTGAAAACTGCCGCGGCGAAACTTTCTGAATCGCAGACCAAACTCGGCGAAGCCATCTACCAGGCCGGTGAGGCAGCCGGAGGCTCAGACGAGGCTTCCGCCGAGACGGAGAACGGCGAAGACATTGTCGATGCCGAAGTGGTTGACGACGAGCCCAACGACTCTGACGACAAGAAGTAGTCAGACCGATGGCCGACAACGACAACATCCCTCCTGAAGAAAACGACGGTCAAGAACCTCTGTTTCAGGACAAGCGCCGGATAGACCCCGAAACGGGCGACGTCAGGCAGCCTGCAGTGCCGAGCGACGATGAACCGGGAGAACCCCTCAACGAGGCGGACCTTGCCCTGTTAGCCGACGCGGAGCGCGACCTGGTCGCAGAATATCGCGACCGGGCTGCTCGCGCCGAAGCTGAGCTGGCGAATTTCCGCCAGCGGGTGGAGCGAGACCGTCAAGCAAACCGTGACGCTGTCATCATCGAAGTCATCAGGTCGCTGCTGCCAGCAATCGACGACCTGGATCGAGCTGATGCGCACGGCGACCTGGCGGGAACGCCCCTAGAGCTTGTGGCACAAAAAATTCAGCAGACCTTTGAGCGCTACGGCGTCGCGAAGGTGGGGGCTGTGGGGGACGGGTTCGACCCCAACCTTCATGAGGCTCTTATGAGGATGCCTTCCCCCGGCGCAACGGTCGACACCGTTGCTGAAGTGTTGGAAGTGGGATACACGCTCGGTGAGCGACTGATTCGCCCGGCCAAAGTGGCGGTCAGTGTGCCCCAGGATGGCGACAGTTAGAAACCCTCGGTAAAGAGCGGAAGGAGGGGGCAAAATGGCAAGTCAAGACTGGCTGGAAAAAGACTTTTACAAGATTCTTGGCGTGGACAAGAGTGTGTCTGACGCGGAGTTGAAGAAGGTCTACCGGAAACTTGCTCGCACCTACCACCCCGACTCCAACCCAGGAGATGCAACCGCCGAGACCCGTTTCAAGGAAATCTCTGAAGCTTACTCGGTGCTATCAGACCCGGCCCAACGTCAGGAATACGACCAGATTCGTGCGATGGCTGCCGGTGGTCCCCGGTTTACCGCCGGTGGCGGTGGCGCTGGCGGGTTCGAAGACATCTTCGGCGGCATGTTTGGTGGTGGAGGGCGACCCGGCCAGTACGCCGGTGGCGCCCCCGGAGGTTTCGGAGACCTTTTCAGCGGCCTGTTTGGTGACCAGGGTGGATACTCCTACGGTCAGCCCGTCAAAGGCCAAGACGTGAATGCCCGAATTACCCTCGACCTCGCCACCGCGGTCGAGGGAACCACGGTCAGCGTGGAGACAGCGTCGGGGAAGAAAATCCAGGCCAAGATTCCTGCCGGCGTCAAAGACGGGCAAAAAGTCCGCCTTCGCGGAAAAGGACAACCCAGTCCCAACGGCGGCAGACCCGGTGATGTCATCATCACCGTGGGCGTGCCCAAACACCAGGTGTTCGCGAGAGAGGACAATCATCTTCGGGTCGTCGTTCCGGTGACCTTTGGCGAAGCCGCCCTTGGCGCCACTATTGATGTCCCCACCCTCGACGGAGACAAGGTGCGCGTCAAGGTGCCAGCGGGAACACAGAGCGGCCAAGTCATGCGCGTTCGAGGCCGGGGGGTAAACGCTGGCGGAAAAATGGGCGACCTGCTGGTTGAGTTGAAAGTAGCTGTCCCCTCACACATGTCTTCCACGGCAAAAGGACACCTCGAAAAGCTCATTGCGGCACTCCCCGACGAAAACCCCCGCGATGACCTCATGTCGAAGGCAAAAAGGTAGGGGGCGAGCGTGTTTGGCCCCGGGGTAACAGAAAACACTCCGCTTTTTCCCATTACACAAGCAGCGGAACTGGCCGGCCTGCACCCACAAACCCTGAGGCAGTATGACCGGATGGGTTTAGTAAAACCTCAACGCACGGCAGGTCAAACGAGACGCTATTCGATGAGGGATGTGGTGGCCCTCCGAGAAGTAACCCGTCTGAGTGCTGAAGGGGTCAACCTCGAGGGGATTAAACGCATCATCGAGTTGGAGAAGAATAACGGCGAGTTGCTGAGCAGAGTGCGAAAACTGGAGGCAGCACTCGCCGATGAAATCATGAAGCGTCAAGGCCGGCGCGTCTTTGCTGCTGGGTCAGAAGGTGAAGTGATTCCCCTTCGAACCGGTGAGCGGGCCGGAAAGGCCAACCAAGTTGTTGTGTGGAACCCGGTGTGGCGGATGTGGGCAGATTGGATGAGCAGCCCCCCCGACCGCCCAAAGAAAGGAAGGGGTAAATAACAATGGCAACAAACGTGCCCCCGCAGGCTAACGAGAATTCTTCCGCCTTGGAACAATTCGGGGTCAACCTCACCGACATCGCACGGGAAGGAAAACTTGACCCGGTGATTGGTCGAGACGCAGAGATCCGTCGCGTCTCGCAAGTGTTGACCAGACGAACAAAAAACAACCCTGTGCTGATCGGTGAACCGGGAGTGGGGAAGACCGCGGTTGTTGAAGGTCTCGCTCAACGAATTATTGCCGGTGACGTTGCTGATTCGCTGAAGAACAAGCAACTTATTGCCCTAGATATGGCGGCGCTTGTCGCCGGAGCGAAATACCGTGGTGAATTCGAAGAGCGCCTCAAAGCAGTGTTGAAAGAGATTAATGACGCAGAGGGCGAAATCATCACCTTTGTTGATGAGCTCCACACTCTGATGGGTGCGGGTGGGGGAGAGGGGTCTGTTGCCGCGTCAAACATGTTAAAACCCATGCTTGCCAGAGGTGAGTTGCGCCTCATTGGCGCCACCACGCTGAACGAATACCGCGAATACATTGAAAAAGACGCGGCCCTCGAGCGCCGTTTCCAACAGGTGTTTGTTGGAGAACCGAGTGTTGAAGACACGGTCGCCATTCTTCGAGGCCTGAAAGAGCGCTACGAAGCACACCACAGAGTCGCGATCGCCGATAGTGCGCTGGTGGCAGCGGCAACACTGTCCAACCGATACATCACAGCTCGCCAATTGCCGGACAAAGCCATCGACTTGATTGACGAAGCGGCCAGCCGCCTCAAAATGGAAATCGAATCGTCGCCAGTCGAAATCGATGAGCTTCGACGCATCGTCGACCGGATGAAGATTGAAGAATTGGCTCTCAAGAAAGAAAAAGACGACGCCTCGAAGGAGCGACTGGCGAAGCTGCGCACCGATATGGCCGAAAAAGAGGCACACCTCACCGCCCTGCAAGAGCGGTGGGCAAGTGAGAAAGCGTCGTTGCAGGGTGTTGGTGAACTAAAAACCCAACTCAACGACGCCCGTATCGAACTTGACCGGGTGATGCGAGAGGGCAACTATCAAGAAGCATCCCGCCTCAACTACGAAGTAATTCCCGGGATTGAAAAGGCAATAACCGATGCCGAAAATCTTGACACCACGGGTGAGCGAATGGTCAACGACCAGGTCACCGACGAAGACATTGCTGCCGTAGTGGCGGCGTGGACAGGAATTCCGGTGGACAAGCTCACTCAAGGTGAAACTGAACGCCTGCTGCACCTGGAAATTGAGCTCGCCAAAAGACTTGTTGGCCAAAAAGATGCAGTGACCGCGGTGAGCGAAGCAGTTCGTCGCACCAGGGCGGGACTGTCTGACCCTGGTCGACCCACCGGTTCGTTCCTTTTCCTCGGTCCGACGGGAGTGGGGAAGACAGAGTTAGCCAAAGCGCTGGCGGACTACCTGTTTGATGACGAGAAGGCTCTTGTTCGCATTGATATGAGCGAATACGGGGAAAAATTTGCTGTCTCACGGCTGATTGGAGCGCCTCCCGGTTACGTCGGATACGAGCAGGGAGGCCAGCTGACAGAAGCTGTTCGCCGCCGACCCTATTCGGTAATCCTGCTTGATGAGGTCGAGAAAGCCCACCCTGAAGTATTCGACCTGCTTCTCCAAGTACTCGACGACGGTCGGCTCACAGACGGCCAAGGCCGGACCGTTGACTTTCGAAACACCATCCTCATTCTGACTTCAAACCTGGGCTCCAGTTACCTGATTGAGGAAGGCCCGTCGTGGGCGGAGAAAGTCCAGGCGGTCAACAATGAGGTGCGAAAGGCGTTCAAACCGGAGTTTGTGAACCGACTTGACGACATCGTCGTCTTCGGGACACTCAGCGAAATTGATCTCGGTCAGATTGTCGAGATCACCATTGACCGTTTGCAGAACCGACTGGCGGAGCGTCGCCTCGAACTCGCGGTGACCCCGAATGCGCGATCCTGGTTGGCCGACCACGGATATGACCCCATTTATGGGGCGAGGCCGCTTCGACGTTTGATGCAAAAAGAAATCGACGACCGGTTAGCTAAGGAGCTTCTTGCTGGGAATATTCGGGACGGCCAGAGTGTTCGAGTAGATGTCGCTGAAGACGGTGGCAGTCTCGTCGTTGACCCGTTTGACCTTGAGACACCTCTGCCCGATTGAAGAAGAAAGAAACGAATGAAGAACCCTGCACATACTGACTACCCGATCATGGCTGAACTGACCGAGCGGTGGAGCCCACGAGCCTATGACCCCACTCACCAGATCAGCTCGGAAGAGTTGGGGTCACTATTTGAAGCAGCGAGGTGGTCACCGTCGTCATCGAATACCCAACCGTGGTCTTTTGTTGTCGGCAAGCGCGGCGATGAGAACTTCACCAAGATTCTTGGGCTTCTAGCTCCTGGGAATGCTGTGTGGGCCAACCGCGCATCGGCTCTCGTGGTGAACATCGTTGAAGAGGTCTCGGCTGAGGGTAAGACCCAGTCAGCGTCACACTATGACGTCGGCCAGGCCGCTGCTCATCTTTCCATCCAGGCCACACACATGGGGCTTATCGTTCACCAAATGGGTGGCTTTGATAAAGACGGAATGCACCGCGCTTTGGGTTTGGATGAACGTCACCGCCCGATTGTTGTGATGGCCATTGGTGTTGGCGGCGACATGAGTGACCTGCCGGAGGACATTCAAGCTCGCGAGGTTGCCCCGAGGCAGCGAAAACCGCTGAGCGATGTTGTGACGGGTCTCTAGGGAGACAACACTGACTTGACGGTGTCGACAAACCTGTCGATGTCATCTTCGGTGGTGTCCCACGAACACATCCACCGCACTTCACCGCGAGCACGGTCCCAGTCGTAGAAGCGAACATGCTCACGAATTTTGTCTGACTTTTCTGGATCCAGGAGAGCAAAAACAGCGTTCGCGTCAGTGGGTTGTGAGAAGGCAAGCCCTGTGATGGTTCCTGCCTGAATTTCCGCTTCAAGTTTGTTTCGAAGAAGCGTTGCCATCTCGTTTGAGTGGCGAGCAATCGTTACACCCAGGTTGTCAGTGAGCAGTGCGACAAGTTGGGCGGAGACAAAGCGCATCTTGCTGGACAACTGCATGGACAGTTTCCGAAGGTAAATCAACCCATCGACAGTGTCCGGGTTGATGACAACAATCGCTTCTGCTGCCATCCCCCCGTTTTTGGTTCCCCCTAAACTCACCAGGTCAACACCTAAGTCGCTGGTGAACTCGTGGAAAGATTTTTCGAGGCTCGCTGCAGCGTTGAACAGCCTGGCTCCGTCCATGTGAACAACGAGGTCTAATGAGTGGGCGACGTCGACAAGCTCGGCGATTTCGTCTGGGGTGTAGACCGTGCCCAGTTCGGTGCTTTGGGTGATGGAGACAGCCAAAGGTTGAGGCCGGTGCTCATCGCCTCGCCCAAATGCTTGCGTGCGAAGCCCGTCTGGGGTGAGTTTTCCCTCGACGGGCGCAACGGTGAATAGCTTGAGCCCGCTGACCCGCTCAGGTGCACCACCTTCATCGGTGTGGATGTGGGCGGTGTCGGTGGCGATGATTGCTCCCCATCTGGGCATTGCTGCAGTCAAGCCAACAACATTCGCGCCGGTTCCGTTAAAGACGGGAAACACTTCAGCTCTCGGGCCGAATTCGTTACGAATCAGACCGAGCAGGGTGGCTGTTTCGTCATCTTCGCCGTATGCGACTTGGTGTCCCTGGTTAACCCGGTTCATCGCCTCGAATACAGCGGGATGAACACCGGCATAGTTATCGCTGGCGAACCCCCGCCAAGGTGTGGTGTGTGACATGGCTCTAATTGTCGCAGGGCTCAGTCTGATGCCGCACCATAAAGCCGGTTAGACCTATGGATTCGTCGATTGTGCCGGCCATTTTGTTGGCCAAAGCCTCGTAGAACATGGAGAGCGGAAATTCGTCGTCCAGGACGGCGTCGGTGAGAGCTTTGGGTCCTTCGTGGAAAGGCAACTCTTTCTTTGCCCACACCGATGCCGGGTGGGGGGCAAGTGTTCCTGACACCAGGTCGTAGGCAGCAAGCCAGTGAACAATCTTTGGCCGGTCGATGCTGGCCCAATACAGGGTGTTGATGGCGTCGGACAGGGCAACAACATGCGCGGGCATCTCATCCCAGTCGATGGCCAGCTGGGTGTCTGTCCAGTGAATGACACCCCGCTGGTGAAGCCACGCAAACAGCAACTGTCCGGCCATACCGTCGTAGTTGCGGGTTCTTGTCCCACTGAGCGGAAACCGGAAGATACGGTCGAACACCACCGCATACAACACGCCTTGAGCATGTTCCCTTGTCGTGGAGTCGACAGTGTCGTCACCGAGCATCGTCACACACTCGCGAAACGCTGTCAGGTCACAGCGCAGTTCTTCAAGGCCATAGAGGAAGAACGGCATACGTTGCTTGATCATGAACGGGTCAAAAGGAAGGTCGCCACGCATGTGCGTGCGGTCGTGAATCAAATCCCACAACACGAACGTCTTTTCAGCGAAATCTTGGTCATCGAGCAAACGCTGCGCGTCAGCAGGAAGCCTCAATTTGGTGATGTCGGCAGCTTTCGCCACGACGTGTCGGAACCGGGCCGCTTCACGGTCGGCAAAAATGCCGCCCCAAGTAAACGTCGGCAGAACAGGGGGTGTTCCCGGTGTCGCTCCGGGAACTTCGCGGGGAGTGACAGCAACCGATTCGGGAAACAACACCGCCGAATGGGTGTCGTACCCGGGGGTGAAGTCAACAAACCGGATGGGAACAAACAGGGGGTTGGAAAACCTGGTTGCTTCAACGTCTGCGACAAAATCCGGCCAAATCACTTCACACAGCACCGCCTCCATGAGGCGGTCGGTTGACCCGTTTTGGGTATACATGGGGAAAATCACCACAAGTGGTGTGTGGTCAACACGGGTCTGGTCAGGGTGAAACGCATCGAGCGAGGCGAAAAAATCAGGGGTGGTGAAACCAGACCCAACCCACTGGTCAAGGTCCTTGGCAACGGCTTCAAGGTAGAGGGTTTCGTGGCTGAGCAACGGCGCCAATTCGCGGGCTGCGCCGGCGAGAGCGTGGGCGTAAGTGGCGGCGTCGGCGTGGTGTGTGGCGTCCGGGATGGACCCGTCTTTGATTTGGAGGGGACGAAGGGCTTCGGCGGAAGCTTTTGCTTTCAGCCAAGACGGATGTTCACGAAGCTGCCACGCGGTGAGTACTGGTGTTGTTGCCGGTTTGGTCATCGCACGCTTTCCTTCCGGAGATGTCTCTACAGGTGACATTAGGGAGCCATATGGCGCAAAAAGCGCGCTTTTTGGGCAATAGATTGGCTAATTGTGATGACTAGCGCAAAATTTTTGCGCAAAGAGTGACTCAGTTGCCTAGAACACCATTGGTCGGTCGTCCACGTCGTCGTCCCCGGCAAACTCGACAATGACCGGGACATGATCACTGGGTTGTTCCCCGGTCCGCTGTTCACGGTCGATGACGGCGTCGACAACATCAGCTTCCGCCGTTTTGTCACCAAAAAGGAAATCGATCCGAAGGCCGAAGTTCTTCTGAAACTTGCCCTGGGTGTAATCCCAGAAGGTGTAGCCGTCTGGGAGGCGGGGGCGAACCAGGTCGGTGAGCTTCGCTGTCTCGAGAAAATTGTTGAGCGTTTGTCTTTCCTCAGGGGACACATGTGTTGTTTTGCCTTCAACGAACGCCGGGTCTCCCACGTCACTTGCAAGCGGCGCGACATTGAAATCTCCGCCGACCATCTGGACAAGCTCCGGGGAGTGTTCCCTCGATTGGTTCACCGCCTGCCCTAAAGCATCAATCCACTGGAGTTTGTAGTCAAAGTGGGGGTCTTCTAAACCGCGCCCGTTGGGGACATACACACTCCACACCCGGAAGCCAGCGACTGTTGCGCTGATGGCTCTCGCTTCTGGTTGCGGGTCGGTGCCGTGTTTGTCGAAGCCGGGCATCCCAGGAAAACCTGTTTCGCCGTCTTCGATGTCCCACCTTGAGACAATGCCCACCCCGTTCCACTGGTTAATACCCCAGTGGTAGACGTTGTAACCAGCGGCTTCAAAATCGCCTACCGGGAACTGCTCGTCTTTACACTTCGTTTCTTGCAATAGCAATACGTCGATGTCTTGGTGGTGAAGAAAATCGATTGCCCGGTCTTTCCTCGTACGAATCGAGTTGATGTTCCACGTGGCAATTCGCATACCCCAAGCCTACGACCCCCGATACACTGGCCCGGTGACTGACCATCGACAAGCCCTCATCGACTACATCACGACTCTTGCCGTCAAAAGAGGGGACTTCACCCTTACCAGCGGCAAGAAGGCATCCTTCTATGTCGACCTTCGGCAGGTCAGTCTCGACCACCGCGTCGCACCGCTCATTGGTGATGTCATGGTGGACCTCATTGAAGAATTCGGCGATGTTGATGCGATCGGCGGCCTCACCATGGGAGCTGACCCCATCGCGTCCGCCATCATGCATCGAGGTATTCTCCGAGGAAAAACTTTTGACGCACTGGTTGTCCGAAAAGAACCCAAAGACCACGGCATGGGCAAGCAGGTTGAAGGCCCACCGGTCGCCGGCAAAAAGATCATCGTCGTCGAAGACACCTCCACCACCGGCGGTTCACCGTTGAAAGCCTGTGAGGCAATCGAAAAAGAGGGCGGCATCATTGTCGCTGTCTGCGTTGTGGTCGACAGAAACACCGGGGCGAAAGAGGTTATTGAAGGTGCTGGGTATCCGTATC
>SKHB01000056.1 GCA_007117135.1 Microbacteriaceae bacterium
GAAGAAGATATATTGAACTCAAGACAAATGGAGGGAAATAAAGATGTTTAAAAGTAAAACTATTAAGTATGATATCGAAAATAATCATTTAATCTCTAAATTACCCGGACAAGATTTCAAAAAAGGAACCACAATAGACAATCCTCCTGGCTATGAGGCTGTCTTAATTGATAAAGATGGTTCTCAAGAAGTGGTAAAAAACCAACACAAGATAAAACTCGATCGCTCAGTTTATTACATCTATTATGTTCAAAGTAATCGTAAAGTCATCAAAGCAAGATGGGGCACACCCACACGCATCAAGGTGAAAACAAATGAAGATATAAAAACACTTGGTGGATATGGTCACATTGAGTTTCAATTAATGAATCCAATGCGCTATATCAATACAAGAATTCATAGTGAACAATTTGTCGATGAAGAAATTTTGACGAAATTAGTATTAAGTTGGATTCCTGATTTATTCCATCAAGTGATTGAAGACTTACAACCTTTTGATCTAACTCAAGAATCTAAAAATGTATTAAAACTTAAAGAGGCGTTGAGTCCTAAACTCTCAAAAGCGCTCGATGAAATAGGACTCCAGTTGAAATCATTAAATATTGAAAACCTGAATTTTCAAAGTATTGAGGAGGCCGAATAATGTTTGTAAGAAGAGAAATCACTGAAGCCGATAGAATTAAGAAAAAAGTAAGACTTCTTCAGGGTAAATCCACGCAAGATAAATTTAAAAGCTTACTTAAAGAAATCTTAAATAAACTCGATCGCATAAAAGAATTTAATCGTTACTTCAATAAAGAACTTAACAATCTATTCAATCGGGTTAGAGACGATTATAAAGATTTAATGCAAACCACATCTAACGAAAAAGTTTTAGAATACGCCTTGCTATGTGAAGAAGACATGGATCAACTCCTTGATGATATGACCCATGGGATCTCACAATCAACCTATGACAAACGCCTTGAAAACATTCTTGTCTTCTTAAAAGACTTTAATAATGTTCACTACGAAAGAGAAATTAAATTTTATCAAGAATCAAGTTCTAAATTTACCGATCAACTGCAAACCATTCATAAAGACATTCAATACAAGTTATCAAAAATGACCTATCAGTCGCGAGAACTCACCAATGAAATATTAACATTAGAAAAACAAAATATTGAATTAGCCAAATCATTATCGAATATCAATAAGGAATCTTATCAATATAAGGATATTGCACACCAAATTCAAGATTATCATCAAGCAATTGAGATGAATCAAAATGCAATTAAGCTCATTCGTAAAACAATGACTTCATTTAGTTTTCTTTCAAATTTATTCCAACAATTATCTGTGTTAGATGAATATGTAGGTTATTTAAAAGAAGATGGTTATATTCGTAAATTAGTAAAACGTCTTTACCGTAAACCTGAAGAACTTGATTTATTAGAAAACGTTATGGATTTAACCGAAGCAATTTACAACATTAAACAAGAAATCGCAGAAGTTGAAGCAATTGTCAAACCCGCCAATAAGATGATTTTTGATGATTTAGAAGATGAAGCTGATATCGCAATTATTGAAAAATATAAAGCGATGGGGCAATAGGGGGATATTATGGGATGGTTAAGAAATCGAAGACGCAACAAGTTAAAAGATGCTCTCATTAAAGAGGGAAAACTTAATCAGTTTAGAACTAAATTCCAATCACAAGTAAAAAAAATTGATGATCAAATCAGAGGTTATGATGCGGAGGCTAAGTCTGCCCATGCTAAAGGTAACGATTATGAGACTCGCCTTAAAATTTACCAAGTCAATGAAGCGAATCACCTCAGAAATGAGATCCTTAGATTATTATCGATTTTAGAAAAAGCCTCAATGCAAAAGGATTCTCAAGAAATCTATCAAGAATTCATTTCACAGCTTAGCCAATTTAATGTGGCATTCAACGAAGATAAAAACAAAAAGCGTAAAGAAAGAAGAGTTATACGTCGCTACCGTAGTGAGACACATCAATTAGAATCACAAATCAACTGGATTGATAAAAAAGTTGAACGCATTGACCGGTCCATTGATCGTAAAGAAAACATTTCAGATAAGTCCTTATCAAAAATCGATGTAGATAGTTACTTTAAATCTAATGAGTGATCAATTATTTTGGATTATTTCTGTTTTATTAGTGGTTGAAATTCTTTCTCAACTTTTTCAGTTTGAAACAATGGGGAGAGTTTTTGTTCAATTTTATGTCATTGTAATTTACGGACTAATTGGGCTATCATTGGCCACGTTTGAAACTAGAAATCTTGTTAATGTTTTTTTAATATTAATCACGGTCATTAATGGACTTAGATTTATTTTTTATAAGTTACCGGCTTTTGAACGCAATGGATTTCCACGATTTATGATGGACCTATTTATTGTGGTGAGTTTAATTTCTATCATTACATTCATCGATCCTTTGATTAGCTTTCAAAACGTACCTATCTATTCTTTACCGACGCAAATTGCAATTCTTGGTTCTTTAGGACTTTCTTTACTTTATGAAATGTTACAAAGAGCATTTCATAAAGGAATAAATCTAAATGACTTTTTGCCTCGAACAACGCCAAGTTTTGTCATCGTTGTTTTTTCAATTCTTATCGGCTTAAGTCTAATTTTAAGTATTCTTTTTGAGGTACCAATTTATTTAAGGTATCAAATCATGTTTGGTTATGTGCTAGGTGTAATGGGATTAAGGGTGCTCTCATTGAGATTCGCAAGAGAACCTGAATTTTATGACATTCTTTATGTTTTACCCACATTAGTGAGTATGATTTTATTTATTCAACTTATCATTACAAGTTAGGGGATAAAAAATGGACGCTATATTGAGATTTTTTTCGGAAACACTAATTTTACAATGGCTTAGAGGTCAACAGATTCTAGACCTTTTCAATCAATACTTTATTAGCCAATCAGAAGCCAATCAGGTGTTGATTATTATGGGTGTAGGTATTTTAGCTGTTTTAGGATCGCTCCAACTCATTAAGATCGTATTAAAAATGACATTACTTTGGGTGAAAGTTTTATTATTCGCTGCGCTAACTTACTATCTATTCGTAGTCATCCTTGGAATTGATATTTGGGCCTTTGTTAGGTTATAATAAGATAACAAATCCATAAGGAAGGGGTTTTTTATGGAGATCAAAGATGCACGCTGTACTAATTGCGGCGCGTCTTTACAGGTAGAACCTCAAAAAACCATCACCACGTGCGAATATTGTCAATCCCGCGTGATGATTTCCGATGCAATTGCACTCGCATTGGTCGAGGTCGACCGGACAAAGGACATCAAAAAGTACCGTGAGAATTTAGAAAAAGCGGTCACTTTAAATCAAATGGAAGAAATCAAACGCTTGAGCGAGAAGCTTCGGGACATCATTCCCGAAGACTTCGAGGCGAGCTATTTTTTCAGTTACAGTATGAATGGATTTGGAAAAGCGCATTTTTTACGGGATTTTTATGAAAGTCAAAACCCTGGAACTGAAGATGCTATAAAACGCGTGGTTGAGCATATTTATAGCCAGAGTGATTTAAATGACTTTGAGCGGATTAAAGAGTTTTTAAAGCGTGTGAGTCCTGAATCTTTGACGATGTATCAAAAAGTGCACCAAGAACGAATTCAAGTCGAAGACTTATACGCGCCGGTGCCAAGAGATGTGTTTATCTGTTTTAGTAGTTATAACCACGAGATCGCAGAAGCGACCATTAAACACTTAGAAAAAGAAGGGTTTACGTGTTGGATTTCGACGCGGAACTTAAGACCGGATGACAGTGAGAATTACTGGAAAGATATTAAAACCGCGATTAAGAATGCGCGATTAGTCTTAGTGATCTCATCGCAACAAGCGATGTTATCGAAAGATGTCCAAGAAGAATTAGAAATCAGTCAAAAAGAAAAGAAACGGATCATTGAATACAAGATTGATAGCGCCGCCCATACGGTGTTATTTAAGC
>SKHB01000111.1 GCA_007117135.1 Microbacteriaceae bacterium
CAATGAGCTGATTGTTTGTCAAGTTGAGCGGATCTGGAGCGACAGGCTGAGCAGCCAACAACAGTTCGTTGTAGTCAAAGTAGCTGTCTGGGGCAAAGTTTGCCACACATGCTGCAGAGTTTGCCGCCCGGGTGGCGTATCGCTGGCCAGCCGTCTGGGCGTCCCGGAAAGAAATGGGGTGGTAAGACACGGTGACCGTTCCAGACTCTAGCCAGGTGCGAAGCAGGGGACTGTGAATTTCTTCAAACTGTTTACATGCCGGGCAGGAGTAGTCGACAAAAATGGAAATCCTCGGCACATCCTGACCGTTGGTTTGGGGCAAAACGGGGAGTTCGTCTGGCTGAAGTGCTGGAGTGCGCTCAGCGACCAGGCCCTGCCCAATGGTGATGGAGTCGGCCTGCATGTTCAGCGGCCCCGGTCCTGGAGGTGTGATGGACGACACCACAAAGAAAGTGACGACACCAATGACTGCAAGCGTTCCCACAACCAGCGACGACTGAAGGATGACTTTCTTCCGCCTAGAATTCTTAGATTCTTGTTCCCGCAATTGGCGGGCCTTTTCACGGGCTTCCGCTCGGCGTTCATTCTTCGTTTGACGCGGTTCAGAGTAGGCGTTCATCTGGTGATAGTTCTCCTCAACAAGTGCTGTATGGCGAGCGCACAGATGCGCCACAACTCACCCCGACATGCTACCCGGGTTGCCTCAGAAACGGCCACTTGAGTTTGACTCATGGTGATAACCGCGCAGTTCTTCCCGCCATCTGACATACTGTTCACAGTCAATGGCGACACACTCGCCGCAGGCTGCTCTTGCTCACAACGGATCGTCCGGCACGTACCTGCCGGTGAAGGAGAAATGACCATGGCATCTGTCACTTTTGACAAAGCAACCCGCATCTACCCGGGAACCGATATCGCTGCCGTCCACGAGTTGAATCTCGCCATCGACGATGGCGAATTTCTGGTTCTCGTTGGCCCCTCGGGCTGCGGAAAGTCCACATCTTTGCGCATGCTCGCAGGGCTGGAAGAAGTCAACGACGGCCGCATTCTGATTGGTGACCGCGACGTCACCGACATGCCCCCCAAAGACCGCGACATTGCGATGGTGTTCCAAAACTACGCCCTCTATCCGCACATGTCGGTGGCAGAAAACATGGGGTTTGCGCTCAAAATTGCGGGCATCGCCAAAGACGAGCGGGTTCGCCGCGTCGAAGAAGCCGCCAAGCTTCTTGACCTCTCCCCCTACCTTGACCGCAAACCGAAAGCCCTATCTGGTGGACAGCGTCAACGTGTCGCCATGGGCCGCGCCATCGTGCGTGAACCGCAGGTGTTCCTCATGGATGAGCCGCTGTCGAACTTGGACGCCAAACTGCGTGTTCAAACCCGCACCCAGATTGCCTCCCTGCAGCGCCGTCTCGGTGTCACCACTGTTTATGTGACTCACGACCAGGTTGAAGCGCTCACCATGGGTGACCGGATTGCCGTGTTGAAAGATGGTTTATTGCAGCAGGTCGGAACACCACGCGACCTCTATGAAGCGCCCAAAAATGTTTTCGTGGCCGGCTTCATCGGCTCACCTGCAATGAACCTGTTCAACGCAGACCTCACCGATTCGGGTGTCCACTTTGGCACCAAAGAGGTCAAGTTGGAACGCGACACCATCTCTGGCGCAACGGGAACGCAGGTCACTTTGGGTATTCGGCCGGAAGACCTTCGAGTGTCAACCAGCGGTGACGGCTTGGAGACAACCGTGGATTTGGTTGAAGAACTCGGTGCTGACGGTTTCCTCTATGGCAACACGGTCATCCACGGCGAGCGCGTCGACATTGTCGCCCGCGTCGATGGTCGCATCCACCCCCACGCTGGTGACAAGGTGGTCATTTCGCCCGTCGAAGAACACCTTCACGTTTTCGACGCCGGCACCGGCGCCAGGCTGTCCAAAGAGGTCAGCCTCGACTCCTAAGCATTATTTATAAGCTAGAGAGCCGGGGATGTGTCCCCGGCTCTTTGCTCTTCAGGCTGTGAAAGGGGAGTGGCCGTGGTTGCACTGTCTATTCAGGCGGCCAAACCTGATGCGGAACTGTTTGATTTGCCGTGGGATGCGGCGTTGGAGTCGTGGCCAGACGAAACAATCGCCGCGCTACCGAAGGGTATTTCCCGTCACGTTGTCCGGTTTGTTCACCTCGGTGACTACATAGTCGCGATCAAGGAGACAACTGAAGAGCTCGCCCGGGGCGAGTATGAGCTGCTGCGCGCACTGAGGCGTCTCGATGTCCCCTGCGTGGAACCGGTTGCGATTGTTTCCGGTCGAGTCTCCGCAGCGGGTGAACCTCTTGCCCCCGCGCTTGTCACCAGACATTTGCGGTTTTCTCTGCCTTACCGGGCCCTCTATTCACAAACGTTGCGGCCCGACACTGCTACCAGGCTTGCTGATGCCCTCGCGGTGTTGCTGGTGCGGCTTCACCTGGTGGGATTTTTTTGGGGCGACGTGTCGCTATCGAACACCCTGTTTCGGCGAGACGCTGGAGCCTTCGCCGCCTACCTCGTCGATGCGGAGACAGGCAAACTGGTTCCCTCGGGGCTGTCCGACGGTCAACGGGAACACGATTTGGATATCGGCATGACGAATGTGGCGGGGGAACTTTTTGACCTGCAGGCGGGTAACCGGCTCGACGCCGACATTGACCCGATTGCCGTCGCGCGGTCCATTGTTGATTCGTATCATGCACTGTGGCGGGAGCTCACCGAAGGGGAAACTTTCTTATCGAATGAGCGGTGGCGAATGGCTGACCGAATCTCGAAACTTAACGACCTGGGCTTTGACGTGGAGGAGCTTTCTGTCACCACCGACGACACCGGCACAACCCTGTCGATTCAGCCAAAAGTTGTCGACGCTGGGCATCACCAGCGACGTCTTCTGCGACTCACCGGCATTGACGCCGGTGAGAATCAAGCCAGGCGACTGCTCAACGATCTTGACTCCTACCGAGCCACCTTTTATGCCGACCAAGATGTGGACGAAGAAATGGTCGCCCACGAGTGGCTCAGCCAAGTATTCGAACCTGTTATCCGAGCAGTGCCCCGAGAGTTTCGCGGCCGGTTGGAACCAGCCGAAATGTTTCACCAGCTGCTTGATCACCGCGCCAAACGCTCCCGTGAGGAGGAACGCGACGTGTCACTTGCGGAGGCGTTGGGCTCTTACGTTGACGAGGTGCTTCGATACCGCCGGGACGAAATCACCATGATGAACCCGCCCACCGGGGCTATTACGCAACCCACTCCGACAGTTCAAATTAACTGGCGGGACCTGGTTTAGCGCTCCGCTTCGACAGTTCATACAACACAATTCCGGCTGCGACGCTGGCGTTGAGAGACTCGACCGCCTCATTCATCGGGACAGACACCAGGATGTCGCAATTTTGCATCACCAGACGCGACAAGCCGTCGCCTTCAGCTCCAACAACAACGACGACAGGGACGTCAGATACGTCTGCCTTGGGAAGGCTTGTTGCACCAGACCCAGCCAGACCCACCACAAAGAACCCTTTCGATTTGAGGTCCTGCAGGGCGTTCACCAGGTTGCCCGCTAAAGCAACGGGGGCGTGAACAATTTGCCCCGCGGATGTTTTCCAGACAGCCGGTGTCACCCCAGCGCTTCGGCGCTTGGGAACAATCACCCCCGAGCCGGAGAAAGCTGCTGTTGACCGAATAATCGCTCCTAAGTTTCGGGGGTCTGTCACCCCGTCCAACGCCACGAGGAGGGGACGGTCTGTAGCGAGCGCGGCATCGGCCACATCGCCCGGGTGCGCGTAGGTGTATGGCTCACAGCTCAACACAATGCCCTGATGAACTGTTGCTTCACCGGCAAGACGGTCCAACTCTGGTCGTGTTACCTCCAGCAGTGGAATGTTATTCTTTTGCGCGAGAGAGAGTGCCTCTTTGATGCGCTGGTCGTGATCGATTTGGTAGGCAAGGTGAAGCGAGAGGGCGGGGACGCCCGCTCGGAGGGCTTCAACCACGCTGTTGCGGCCGGCAACAATGTCTGGTTTATCTGGCGACTGCTGTCGACCGGACGAACCGGGGCGACTCGCCCCGCGCGGCTTTTTGTCTTGGAACCAGTGCCGGTCTTCAGCACGAGGGGTGGGTCCACGTCCTTCGAGAGCTTTTTTTCCCCGACCGCCTGACCCGGCGGTCGGTTTCTTCTTCCCCGATCCAGCTTGGGGGTGTCCTTTTTTAGCCATCAATCCTCCACGTTGACCCATCACTGCCGTCTTCGACAACAATTCCCGATTCGGCCAGTACGTCCCGGAGCGTATCGGAGAGGGCAAAGTCTTTTGCTTCTCGCGCGTCGTGACGCCGAGCAATGAGCTGGTCGACTATCCGGGTGAGCACCTGGTCACTTGCTGACAATGTTGCCTCACTGGCCCATTCGGGTGCTGCCGGGTTGATGCCCAAAACGTCACACATGGCCACCACCGAAGCCCGATAGGTCTTTACCTGCTCGGTGTCGCCCGCATCCAAGGCGTTGTTTCCTTGGCGAACGCTCTCATGCAAAACGGCGAGAGCCACCGGTGTCCCCAGGTCGTCGTTCATGGCTTCAACAAAAGTGTCAGGGATGGCGCCCGGGATGGCGCCCAGGTGGGCGGTCCGGTCCAAAAAACCCTCGATGCGGCCAAAAGCTTTGGCTGCTTCGTCCAAAAAACCCTCGTGAATGTCAATGTCAGACCGGTAGTGGGCTGTCATGAGGGCATAGCGGGCAACAAGTGCCCGCGTTCCCTCCAGCCACTGTGTTGCAGACACACTGTTGCCCAGAGATTTGGACATTTTTTGGCCACCGACCAACACCAGGGCGTTGTGTAACCAGTGGGTGGCAAAGGGATGACCAGCTGCGGTGGATTGCGCGAGTTCGTTTTCGTGGTGGGGGAAACGCAAATCCAAACCGCCGCCGTGAAGGTCGAACTGGGAGCCCAAGTATCTTGTCGCCATGGCGGAGCATTCAATATGCCATCCCGGCCGCCCGGCACCCCACGGCGCATCCCACGCGGCTGTGACCGGTTCGTGTGTTTTGTGTCCCTTCCACAGCGCAAAGTCATGGGGTGAGCGTTTTCCGGGAGCGGTCGCTTCGCCTGCTTCCATGTCGTCTGGCGACTGCCTCGTCAGCGTCCCATAGTCCGGCCATGATGCAACGTCGAAATAGACGTCTCCTGACGTGTCGTCTGCGACGTATGCGTGGCCACGGTCGATGAGATCGGCAATCATTCGAATCATTGCGGGAATATCTCCGGTGGCACGGGGTTCATGGTGGGGGGTGCGAATACGGAGTGCTGTGGCTGCAGCAGCGAATTCGGTTTCGACCCGGTGCGCCAATTGCCACCACTGCTCCCCCGTTTCAGCCGACTTTTCCAGAATTTTGTCGTCGATGTCTGTGACATTTCGAACAAAGGTCACCTGATAGCCCCGGTTTTCCAACCATCGCCACCACAGGTCATAGACCAGGGCGCTTCGAATGTGCCCAACGTGGGGAGCTGATTGGACCGTTGGCCCACAGACATACATGGACACGTGTCCAGGGGTCAACGGTGAGAACTCCACCGTGTCACGGCGGAGAGAATCGTAAAGCCTGATGGACACGGCTTTCATGCTACCGGCACCAGGGGTTCAGGAGCCGTGGCGTGCCACAAGGGCGACAGCAAAAGCTGCCATGCCCTCTCCTCGGCCGGTAAACCCCAGGCCGTCACTTGTCGTGGACGCGACATGGACGGGAGCGCCAACAATGTCTGTGAGAAGCCCAGATATTTCTTCCCGACGTCCGGCAAAACGGGGAGTGTTTGCCACCAGTTGGCAGGACACCGAGCGGATTGTGAAACCGTCCTCGGCAAGACGCTGGAGGACGTTGTCCACAAAAACCCGACTATTGGCGCCGTCAAACTCGGGTCGGGACACCCCAAACAGTGTGCCCATGTCACCCAGTGAGGCAGCTTGCAACAGGGCATCACAAATGACGTGTAACACGATGTCGCCATCAGAGTGGCCAGACAGTCCGGGTTCCCCCGGCCATGCCACACCCCCCAGCACTAGTGGTGTGTGGTCGTCGTACGCGTGGACGTCGGCCGCAATTCCCACCCGAAGATCTTCGGCCTGGCCGAGCAATAGTCGCGCCCGTTCGAGGTCAGCAGGGTGAGTAATTTTGAACGCCCTCAAATCCCCCGGCACACTCATGACATTGTGGCCAGCCATCCGCGCAATTTCTGCGTCATCGGTGGCGTTTTCGGGGTGTGCGGTGTGGGCGTCGCTAATGACCTTCCGGGAGAAACCCTGCGGTGTTTGAACAATGGAGAGAGCGCTTCGGTCAACCGCGAAGCCTGTGACACCGGTGGTGTGGTCAATCGGTGACAGGGTGTCAACAACGTCGATGGTGGGGATAACGGCCTGTGCGCCGGCAGTAAGGGCATCAATCACCCGGGTGAACACTTCCGGTGGGCACAGTGCGCGCGCGGCGTCATGAATCAACACCGTGGTGACGTCGTCAGCCAACACCCCCAGTCCCGCGCGGACACTATCCGAGCGGGTGGCACCGCCCGAGACGACCACGACCGCGTGGCGTGGCGAAACAGCCGCCCTGCCCAGGTCTTCCGCCGCACCCACCCATGGGGCGGGTGCAACAATGATGACTTGCATGTCGTGAGCGACATCGTTGAGAGCCGATAGGGCGTGTTCGAGCAGGGTTTTCCCCGCAATGTCGACGAAGGCTTTGGGCCGGGTGGCACCTAAACGTTCGCCGCTTCCCGCGGCGACAACAATGACCGAAATCGTCATCGGTCGCCGGCCCGCCTACGAAGCCAGGACGTCGTCGAGAACCTGAGAGGCGGACTCTTCGTCAGTCTTTTTCGCCAAGGCCAACTCGGAGACAAGAATTTGGCGGGCCTTCGCAAGCATCCGCTTCTCCCCCGCTGACAAGCCGCGGTCCTGGTCTCTCCGCCACAAATCCCGAACCACTTCGGACACCTTAATGACGTCTCCCGAGGCAAGCTTTTCGAGGTTCGCTTTATACCGCCTGGACCAGTTGGTGGGCTCTTCGGTGAAGGGCTCCCGCAACACATCAAAGACGCGCTTCACGCCCGCCTTATCAATCACGTCGCGGACACCCACCAGATCGACGTTTTCAGCCGGCACCTCAATGGTGAGGTCACCTTGCTTGACGTTGAGCTTCAGATAAAGCTTTTTTTCACCTCGAACGGTCCGATTCTTCACCTCAGTGATGGTGGCTGCCCCGTGATGCGGGTAGACAACGGTTTCCCCAACTTCAAACTGCATCCTCGAAAGTCCCTTCGACAAACGCCCAGTTTATCACAGCCGGCGTGCTACGATTCCGCCCCGGATAGGTGGCATGCCTGGGCAGCGGCACGTGCGCAATCGGATAACATGGGGGTGTCGGGATGACAACGGGTACAACCGTGTGCCTGTGCCCGCGTGGAGGATGATTTCAAAAGTGCGCACTCGTATTGCTTCGACTATTGCCGCGGCTGTCGTGACCGTGTTGACACTCACCGGGTGCGGATTTTCTACGCCCGTGGCAACGATGAAACCATATGACCCGTCAGACGGTGTGGGTGCCGACATCGGTGACCTCGCTCTGCGAAACGTCCTGCTCATCGCTAACGACAACAGTGAAGCAACCCTCATCATGACTGTTGTTAACCGGGCTGATGACGACATTATTTTGAACCTCCAATATGGTGACGCCAATGTGCGCGTCAACGAATCGGTGACGATCACTGGCGGCAATGCCCGCACCAATGTGGGTGACGACCCCGGCACAGCCATCCTCGTGTCAGACCCGACGATGACCCTCGGAGCGCTGTTCCCCATCTACTTTGAGTATGGGAATGTGCCGGGCGAAGTGGTGCTCGTCCCCGTGTTGGATGGCACGCTACCCGAATACGAACTCTACGTTCCCTAACTACGCTTCGAAACGGTAACCCAAACCTCGGACCGTCACAATCATGGTGGGCTCTGACGGTTCCGGCTCAATTTTTGACCGCAGTCGCTTGATGTGAACATCAAGAGTTTTCGTATCGCCGAAATAGTCTGACCCCCAGACACGGTCGATAATTTGGCCACGGGTGAGAACCCTGCCGGCGTTCACCATCAATAGTTCGAGTAGTTCGAACTCTTTCAGCGGTAATGCGACCGGTTTTCCGTCTTTGGTGACCTGGTGGCGTTCCGGATCCAACACGATGCCGTGGTATTCGATACTCGCCTCGCCAGACTCCCCCCCGGGCAGTTTCCGACGCAACACCGCCCGAATCCTCGCCAACAGTTCACGAGACGAGTAGGGCTTTGTGACATAGTCATCGGCCCCTAACTCCAATCCCACAACAATGTCCACCTCGGAGTCTTTCGCAGTGAGCATGATGATGGGAACCTGGGAGCGTTGCCGAATCTCTTTACACACCTCAGTGCCAGGCATCCCCGGCAACATCAGATCCAAAACAATCAGGTCTGCAGGTTGGCTGTGGTGAAAATCGACGGCAGCTTGCCCATTGTCCACCCCAAACACTTCATACCCTTCGCGACGAAGTAAGTACTCGAGTGGCTCCCGAAGGGACTGTTCGTCCTCGACGACAAGGATGCGTGTCACGTGGTCTCCTTTGCTGGTGCGGCATGGTCAAGACCCTGCCCGGTGGCAATAAATTCCGCGGAGCGGCTTTTGTGCTCAACGGCACTGCCGGCATCGACCACTGTGGGGTGGTCAGTAGGCACGGCGGGGCCGGGGTCAACGGTTCGAAATTTGAGGGTAAATGTGGAGCCCTTACCGGGCTGAGACCACACCCGCACCTGGCCGTCGTGGTTTGCGACAATGTGTTTCACAATGCTGAGCCCCAAACCTGTTCCTCCGGTTTGGCGGGACCTCGCAGGGTCACCTCGATAGAAACGCTCAAAAATGCGCTCGAGTTCTTGCGCGGGAATACCTATTCCCTGATCGGTGACAGACACTTCCACCATTGCGTTGCGTTCAACAACGCCAATGCCGACTCGGCCCGGGCCTTTCGAATAGGTGATGGCGTTTCTCACCAGGTTGTTCATAGCGGTCACCAGCGACGATTCATCTCCCGCCACATACGCGCCAGATTTCGCGTTCACAATCAGTTCAATATCGCCTGATTCCGCCACGACCCGGTTGGTGTCTATCGCCCTCATCACCACCTGGTCAATGTTCACCGGCACAGGGTTTTGAATGCGGCCGCCGGATTGAAGCCTGGAGAGTTCAATAATGTCGCTGGTGAGCTCAGCAAGCCGGCCGGATTCTTTTTCCAAACTGGCGGCGAACGTTTTCACCTGGGTGGGGTCATCCGCTGACACAATGAGGGCTTCTGCAAGGAGAGAGATGGCTCCGATAGGTGTTTTTAGTTCGTGAGAAATGTTGGCAATGAAGTCTCTTCGAACCGCGTCAATGCGGTAAATGTCTGAGCGGTCGTCTGCGACCATCAACAAAAACTGTGACCCGAGCGGTGCGACACGAACCAGCAGGTGTTGTGGCTGGGCGTTAGTCCGAGGAATTTCAAACTCCTCAAAAAGTTGCCTGTTTGCAACTCGTGCTCGGTCAACAAGTCTCGCGACCGGCGGCAAACTGACCTCGCGTCCGTCAACGATACCCAGGTCAATGGCCGACCTGGACGCACGGATGACCCGGTTTTTTGCATCCAACACCACTCCAATGGCGCCGATCACTTCTAAGGCCGTGTCGAGACCGTCCGGAACAGGCTCATGGCCCACCTCTTTGGGCCCGCTCCGGCTGGATACAAACCACATGGCGCCAATCATTAAACCGCCGGAAATAATTCCGATGACCAGCGCCCACGGCCACTCCAACCAGATGTTCACACCCTCAGGGTACGCCGATTAACCAGAGAATTCGCATCTATCCTCGCTAAACTGTGGGACACACCAGCAGAGTTCACGAGTGCGCCACTTGCTGTTAACCTGCTCGGGAAAAAATCCAAGAGTCCAACGATTCTGGGCCAGTCAGGAGCATCATGCGCGAGCTTTTTCAACAGGAACTCAAAGAATTACAAGACGACCTCGTCGAGATTGCTGGTCTTGTTCACCAGCAAATGGCCGATGCCGTCACCGCGTTCAACAAATCCGACGTGGAACTTGCCGAATCTGTCATCGCCCGCGATGACCAGATCGACACCGCTGTGAAAGAACTTGACGAGCAGGCAATCGCCATTTTGGCCAGACAGTCACCTGTTGCCGACGACCTGCGGCTCGTTGTCAGTGCCCTGCGGATCAGTAGTTCCCTCGAGCGGATGGGGGACATGGCAGAGCACCTTGCTCAGCTTGCCCGGTACCGCTTCCCCGATAAAGTGGTCCCCAAGTCGGTTCGCCCCATTTTCAAAGACATGGGCAAGCTGGACGTTGAAATGGCCGCCATGTTGGTCGAACTGTTGAAAACGAACGACTTAGTTTTGGCCGAGAAGATCCGCGACGAGGACGACCGAGTAGATGCTCTGCATTTGAGTGTGTTCGAGAATGTGCTCAGTGAAGGGTGGAGCGCCGGCGCAGAAACCACTGTCGACGCGACGCTCGCCTCCCGCTATTTGGAACGGTTCGCAGACCACGCCGTGTCGATCTCGAAGAAGGTCACCTATCTGGCTACTGGGGAGTGGGCTAACAGCGGAGCCTAGGCTCGCCCCCTCCTGCTCCAGGCGAACTATTTTCCCTGCTTGGCGACCGCTGCGGCGCCCGCTGCAGCGGCGTCGGGGTCCAAGTATTGTCCCGGGCCAGAAATACCCATCTGTTCGTCCATCTCATACACGAGGGGAATGCCAGTGGGGATATTCAGGTCGGCAATGTCTGCATCAGAAATGCCTTCCAAGTGCTTCACTAAGCCCCGCAAGCTGTTGCCGTGTGCAACGACAAGGGTGGTGTGACCAACTGCGACATCAACCGCGATATCAGAGTGCCAATAGGGCAACATGCGGTCAATCACTGTTTTCAGTGACTCGGTGTCGGGGACGTGCCCGCCGATTGCGGCATAGCGGGGGTCATTGTCTTGCGCCCACTCCGACTCCGGGTCAATGGGCGGTGGCGGGGTGTCAAAACTCCGACGCCACGTCTGAAACTGTTCGTCACCATATTCAGCCAGGGTGTCGGCTTTGTCTTTCCCCTGCAAAGCCCCATAGTGGCGCTCGTTGAGCCGCCAAGACCGTTTCACCGGAATCCACAGGCGGTCAGCTGAATCAAGCGCCAAGTTGGCTGTTTGAATGGCGCGAGACAACACAGAGGTGTGAACAACGTCTGGCAGCAGATTTGCTTCTTTCATCAACTGCCCCGCCCGTGTGGCTTCAGTTTTCCCTTGGTCGGTCAATCGAACATCGACCCAGCCGGTGAAAAGGTTTTTTTGGTTCCACTCAGAGTTGCCGTGTCGAAGGAGAATGAGATTTCTAGACATACCCTCAGCCTATAAGCCTGTGGTACTTCCTATTTGCCGGGAAGCTTCGGCGCATTAACCCGACCGGCATCAGGGGTCACCAACATTTCCTGGCTTGCCGCCACGACCCCTTCAGCCATAACCGTAAGAACGTCGTCGCCGGACACGGAGCGCTTGATGAGCGCCAAAGCAATGGGGCCCCACTCGTGGTGAGTAGCAGCTCGGGTGATATAACCCACCGTTTTGTCTCCCGCCACAACCGCAGACCCTCGGTCAGGAAGCGAACTTTCCGAACCATCCAGGTGGAGCAACACAAGCCGTCTCGGCGGGTGCCCCAGATTGTGAACCTTCGCAACTGTTTCCTGCCCGCGGTAACAGCCCTTATTGAGATGCACGGCTGTTCGAAGCCAGTCGACCTCGTGTGGCAGAGTCTTGTCATCTACTTCGTGGCGAAGACTGGGGCGCCCTGCTCGAATCTCGGCCGCATCGAGCGCCCAGACGCCGGAGCGTTCACGCTGGGACAATGTGTCCGCACCCGGAGGGACAGCAACATAGGTGAGGCGAAAACCTGACGCTGGGTGCTCCGAACCAGAGTAGGAAAAACCGCCAGGTTCTCCTCCCGGCCACGGGTCTCGCCACACCACAGAGCCTGCAGGGAAATTCAGCTCACGGTCGTCCCGCACTGCCCATAACGCATAGACGTTCACGCCTGCGCTGTGGTCAGTTTTGTCAATCTGGGCGCGGAATGTCATCCTCTCCAACCACGCCAGGAGTGGGTCGGCAGTGCCCGGTTCAACCAATAGCCAGCTTGTCTCACCGTCGTCGACAACGAGGAACCGGTGTTCGACCCGCCCCTGAGGTGTCAAAATGAGACTCTCTGTGGTGTGGCCTGAGGGCAGCCCGACCAAAAATTGCGACGACAGGGAATCCAACCATGTCAACCGGTCGGGGCCCGAAATACTGATGACGTGATGGTTGTCGAGGGAAATAACAGCATCGCCGGCGAAAAAACGTCTCTGCTCGCCCAGTGGGTCGCCCAAGTGGTGATACCCCGGGATGATCGGGGCTAGATCGGGAGAACCCGACTCGTGGGACACAGCGCCTAGCGCTGCCCGCGGAACAAGTTCATCAAAACAATTCCCGCCACCCATGCGATGGCGAGCGCCGCCAACACCAACAGGCCGAGGAAAAAAATTTCAATCGCGAGAAGCATGACCCTAGTCTACGACGGTTTGTATTTGAAAGAGCACTGCGCCGGCAGCAGTGAGGACAACACTGCCCGCGGTTGCCCACGACAGCCTCGACACCAGGCTGCCTGAGCGGTATGCGACAACCTGGAGGGCAAAACTGACCAGCACGGATGCCGCCAACACTGCCACCATCGCGCCGACCCGGCGGCCCTCACTCACACCAAAACCGACCAGGGCAATCCCGGCCGCCGTGAAGAGCCACACTGGCACCACGTTGGTCCACATTTTGCCCATACCCACCACTTTACGGGCGTGACTACACTGGAGGGCACACGACAACTAGTTTCAGGGGGCATCACACATGGCCACCGTCCTCATGCTGACATCCGCTGAGGCCTCTGACGTCCTGCCCGCATTGGCGCTTCTCAGCCACCGTGTGAAGACAATTCCGGCCGAACCCGCGGCGCTCGTTCGCGCCCCGTCAACAGACGTTGTCATCGTTGACGCGCGAAACAACCTGCTTCAAGCCAAAGCACTCTGCCGAATTCTCACGACGACGGGCATGTCCCAGGCATTGTTGGCCGTGGTGACAGAGGGCGGAATGCCGGCAGTCAACCAGGAGTGGGATGTGGACGACATTGTCCTTGCCACCGCTGGCCCAGCTGAGGTGGACGCGAGAATCCGCTTACTGGTGTCACGGGGGCGTAACTCGGGCGAGTCCGACATGATCTCCTCGTCGGGCGTGGTCATCGACGAGGGTAGCTATCAGGCAAAAGTGAATGGCCGGCCACTTGACCTCACTTTTAAAGAGTTCGAACTGTTGCGTTTTCTCGTTGGCCACCCCTCACGAGTTTTTACCCGCGAACAACTTCTCAGCGAAGTGTGGGGGTATGACTATTTTGGGGGCACCCGAACGGTGGATGTTCACGTGAGGCGTCTTCGCGCGAAGCTGGGTGACATGGAATCTCTCATCGGCACGGTTCGGAATGTTGGATACCGCTTCACGGTGCCCGACGAGGTGCGTGAGCGGGATGACGCAGGCATTGTTTCTGAGGATGCGAGGGCTGAGAACCAGTGAGGCAAACCCGTGCGGGAGTGTCACCTCGTGTTCACCCGAGACTGTTTCGATAAACGCCATGTCACTCTCTGAAGCTGATTACGACGTCGCCACCGGGGTGGGTGGCGACTTCATCGACGACTATGACGAAGGATCCCACTCCTCTCTGGACCTGCCCGTCGAAAGGTATTTGGACCGGGAGCTCAGCTGGTTGGCGTTTAACCAGAGAGTGTTGGAACTTGCCGAAGACCCACACACACCCCTCTTGGAACGGGTGAACTTTCTGGCCATTTTTGCCAGCAACTTAGACGAATTCTTCATGGTTCGAGTAGCCGGGCTGAAGCGCCGCATCGCCACCGGTATTGCCGTGCCCACAAATACGGGGCGAAGCCCTCAGCAAGTGTTGGACGACATTGCCGAAACGGCCCACGCTTTGCAAGATCGCCACGCCAAGGCCTTCCACGACCTGGTCAAACCTACTCTCGATGACGAAAATATTCACATCGAATTGTGGTCAGATATGACCGACGAGGACCGGGAAAAACTCCATGAGCTGTTCCAAGAGAAAATCTTCCCTGTTCTCATGCCCCTCGCTGTCGACCCCGCCCACCCTTTTCCCTACATTTCCGGGCTGTCGTTGAACATGTCAGTGAGGATTCGCAACCCCAAAACACATCGGGTGGAGTTTGCGAGGCTGAAAGTGCCACCCATTTTGCCCCGTTTTTTGCCTCTCCCCGACGACCACTCCGGCCGAACCCGGTTTGTTGCCATCGAAGACCTGATCGCCCACCACATCGATGAACTTTTTCCCGGAATGGAAGTTCTTGCTCACCACGAGTTTCGCGTCACCAGAAACGAAGACGTCGAAATCGACGAAGACGAGAGTGAAAACTTAATTCAGGCTCTTGAGCGCGAACTTCTTCGCCGGCGCTTCGGGCCGCCCATTCGCTTGGAAATCACCGACGACATGGACGACGTCACCCGTGAACTGTTGGTGAGCGAGCTGGGGGTGAGTGAACAGGAGGTGTATCGACTTCCCGCTCCCCTGGGTCTCAACGGGTTGTTCGAACTGGGCTCACTGGACCGACCAGATTTGAAGTATCACAAGCACTTGCCAGTGACACCGAGACAACTGCAACCACCAGAGCCGACCGACCAGCCAGATATTTTCCGGTCCCTTCACCACGGGGATGTTCTCGTTCACCACCCTTACGAATCTTTTGCGACGAGTGTTCAAACCTTTATTGAGCAGGCAGCTGCTGACCCCAGCGTGTTGGCCATCAAGCAGACGCTGTATCGAACAAGCGGTGATTCGCCCATCATCGAGTCGCTCATCCGAGCCGCTGAAGCGGGCAAGTCAGTTTTGGCTCTCGTTGAAATCAAAGCCCGCTTCGACGAACAGGCAAACATTTCGTGGGCGAGGAAACTTGAAAAAGCGGGTGTCCACGTTGTGTACGGTCTGGTGGGCCTGAAAACCCACTGCAAGCTGGCGTTGGTGATTCGCCAGGAGTCCGACGGAACACTTGGCCACTATTCCCATATTGGAACGGGAAACTACAACCCCAAAACGAGTCGCCTGTATGAGGACTACGGGCTGTTCACCGCCGACCTGCAGGTCGGAAAAGAAGTCACCAGACTGTTCAACGAACTCTCCGGTTACGCCATCGAGAAGAAGTTCAAACGACTTCTTGTTGCCCCGCGTTATTTGCGCAAGGGGCTCCTCAAACTCATCCGCAACGAGATTGCCCACCACCAGGCGGGCAAACCTGCTCGGATTGTGTTGAAGCTCAACTCACTAGTTGATGAGGTCATTATCGACGCCCTCTACCGGGCCAGCCAGGCTGGTGTTCCCGTGGACATTTGGGTGCGGGGCATTTGCGCCCTCGTTCCGGGGGAACCGGGCCTGAGCGACACCATCAGAGTCAGAAGTGTGTTGGGTCGATATCTTGAACACTCGAGAGTGTTTTGGTTTGCTGGCGGGGGAAAACCTGAACTGTTCATCGGGTCCGCCGACATGATGCACCGAAACTTGGATCGCCGCATCGAAGTGTTGGTGAAACTCACTGACCCCGACCATATCGACCAAATAACAGCTCATCTCGACCGGGGACTGGGTGATCATGTGTCATCGTGGCATCTTCAGCCATCAGGCGAATGGGTTCGACACGCGACGGATAAAAACGGTGAGCCCCTTCCCGACATTCAAAATGACACCATGGCGTTCTTTTCATCACGTCCCCGAACTAGGGCAAAACGGTGAGCAAAAAAAATATGCCCGTCCTAGCAGGTGGGGCGGTGTGTTGGAAAAGGGTTGACGGTGAGGTTCGCGTATTGCTCGTCCACCGCACCCAACATAAAGATATTTCCCTACCTAAAGGGAAACTTGACCCGGGTGAGAGCGTTCCAGAGTGCGCGCAGCGCGAAATCCTCGAAGAAACCGGTCTTCACATCACCCTGGGCGCCTATCTCGGCAACGTCGACTACGTTTTGCCCAGCGGCAAAGACAAAAATGTGTACTACTGGGCCGCTGAGGTGGACCCCGGGGAGGCAGAGCGCACCAGCTTTGAGGCAAACAGTGAAATTTCGAAACTGGAATGGGTGGGCTTAGATGACGTCCACGACCGCCTGAGTTACCCTCAGGACGGGGACATTATTGACCGCTTTGCGCAGCTCGTCCAAACAGGCCAAGAACGAACCTTCCCCCTCGTTCTCGTCCGGCATGCCAAAGCTATGCCCCCAGAGAACTGGGACGGCCCCGACCATACACGGCCACTCTTGCAAAGAGGTCTCAACCAGGCCAAACGCATTGCCAAGGGGATGGCGGCGTTTGGCCCGCAGAGAATCGTGTCCAGTCCCGCGGCACGCTGCCTCGCCACCGTTGACCCTCTCGCCCGCATCACGGGGGTTGGTGTGAAAGTCAAAGGGGGCATCAGCCAAGACTCGTATCGTGCAGATGGCGACAAGCCCAGAAAGGCTGTCAGTAAAGAGGTCGCGAAACAGGTGGGAAGTGTGCTGTGTTCTCACGGGCCGGTGCTGCCCCAGCTGTTGACAGCAGCTGCGGAAGTGGGAAACGGTGACGGGGTCGCCGCGTTCAGCAAACTGGGAATGTCAACCGGCCAGTTCACGGTGATTCATTTTTCCCGTGACACTGCCACGCCTCGAATTGTTGCGGTGGAAACACACCAAGCACCCGAAGATTAGTTACCTGGTCGCAGAACGCCTCTCGGCGCAAGGTCCGCTCGTAGCGGCTAAAAATGGAGCCCGGGGTTACTGCGACCAGGCCCCCACAGTCTACGGCAGTCGCTGAGCGCGCCACTCAGGAAAGGCCGTGTCTTCGCTCCGCATCACCCGCAGTCATCAACTCATCGGCCACCACTCCCCACGCAAGCGACGACTGGGCGAGGCCAACCGAGTCTGAGCGGTCGTGGGGAACATCGAGAAGGCCGCGCGCGACCAGTTTTGCCAGCGCGCCCACTCGGGTGAGAGCCTCGGCGAGCTCCCCATCAAAAGCGCCAAAGAACACCGAGTCGATGAGCGCCCTGACACTTTCCGCAGTGATGGGGTCTCTCAGCCCCGCGACCACCGGGTCGATAGTGTCGAGGGAATCGTGGCCGATTTCGGCAAGTCGGGCGATATCTTCGGGCTGTTTGAGTATCTGGTCTCTCACCCGATACAACCGCCATAGCGCCCCGGGCAGGCTGACAGCTTGTGCCTCTGACCACAAATGAGCAACATCGTCCAAGCCCCCGTCGACGATGAAGTTCTTCACACGACGAGACATGTCTCCAGGCAGCGGGGAGTCTGTGGCGCGGCCGAGAATAAGCAGAGCCGTGTCTCTGGCGAGGCCTGCTTTCCGCTCTGGGTGCGACCGCCACACCGCCTCATCGACGTCTTCCGACCACTCCACCTGCCAGGGCGGCATGGTGACAGGTTTGTGGGGTCGCTTGCTCACCCCACCAGCGTAATTGGCACACCGACGAAATGCCTGTGCGCTCACAGGCCATCGCCATCGGTTGCTGGCACCCTTCCGCAGCTGTCAGCAACCCGAGACGGGTGACTCCCTCAGCGTCACGTGTCCTGCTTCGCGTAAGCGAACAGCTAGTCGAAACTAATTGACCCTGCTCCTGGACCACCACTTCGCGTAATGATTGGGCCTGACGCGTCTCCCGGGAAGACCATAATCCAGGTTTGACCAGGAGCCAGGGTGACCGGGTCGCCGTCTCGATCCGTGAATTCAAACGGCACACCGATGGCGCCGCTCGTCCAGTTCACTTTGAGAATTTGGCCGCCGGTCGCCACCCAGGCAGGACCGGTGGCGCCATCGGTGAAACGGGCTGTCGGTTGACCGACAATGTCGTCGTGCTCCACGCTCATCACCACCAGGTTGGTGGCAGAGAGCTGAACACATTCCCCGCAGGTTTGTCCGGACACCCAGTCGCGGGTTTCTGACAAAACGGGTTCACCGTTCAGGAATACTTTTTTATAAACATTGTCGGCGGGATCCCATTCCCATTTGGATACCAGGTAGTTGTTCCGGCCTTGTTTCTCAGCGTCTGCAAAGTAGACGGTCACGTTGGTCGCCGGCTCACCCTTCGCAACAGCTGTTGTCTCAGCGGGGTCCGAGAGATAGTTGAAGTATTGAACCGGGGCGGCCAGGGAACCAAACTGTTCTTGGGCATCCGCAGCAGCAAACTCGATTGACGAAGCCGCCGAATAGGGCTTACCTGTGTTTCGCCACAGGTCACGGTCTTCTGGGCCACGGTAATCCCAGACCACGTTTTGGACCCCGGCGCCACTCAGCGCATCCAGGTAGGGCAGAACCCCGGAGAACAAGCCCGTGGAGGCAAGCACGCCGCCAAACGGGGATGCCATGGTGTAGTCGTGGGGACGGAAGGAGCGCACGTAGGAGACAGAGTCAGGGACATCGGAGTGCCAAATGGCAATAAACCGGGTGCCGTTTTGTGGAATCAATTGCTGCCAGACAATGTCGGCGCGGTGAAGGTTTACGTAGGGCCTGTTTTCGTGGTCGATTTTTGCCATGATGGCTGGCCCGGTCACGGAACCCGCAGGAACTTCGACACCTGTCAGCGGGTGGCGGGGCACATCAGGCACCACCTCTTCTTGTTCTTCAACAAAAGGCTCTGCCTCGTCCACTTCTTCGACAGCGTCCTGCGCCGTACACCCGGCAAGAGCTAGGGCAGCAATAAGACCGCCAACAACACTACGTTTCCACGCAGACCTAATCACTGTGGTTCCCTTCGACGAATGTTCCACACGCTCCATAAGTATGCCACCAAATCCATGGCCGTCCAGATAAAGAGGTGTGACTTTTCTCTGGCCAACCGACTCTTGCGAGGGCGCTACACTAGTGCGGGGCCTCTAGCTCAGTTGGTAGAGCATCGGACTTTTAATCCGCGGGTCGTGGGTTCGAGTCCCACGGGGCCCACCACGGAGCATTTCTCCCGGCGTTACGATGGGTCAATGGCGTCTTCACACCCCCTCTCCACCGTTACCCTCGCTCCTCCGTATCTTCTGTTCCTCGGCGAGGAGACCTCCCCCGTATACGCAAAGACCGCAGCCGGTTTGGCGCAATGGCGTCCTGAGCTATGCGCTGGGCAGATTCGTCTTCCCGGTGGCACGGTTGACTTAGGCCTTCCGACCATGACCGTGGCCGAGGCGGTGCAAGCGGGCGCCAAAACACTGATCATTGGAACCGCGCCCGTCGGCGGGGCCATCCCCGATCGCTGGCTCGACGTGCTGGTGGATGCCCTGGAAGGTGGCTTGGACATTGCGGCTGGGGTTCACAAGAAACTCGTCGACACTCCCCGCCTAAAAGAGGCCGCTGAGAGGAATGGGCAAGCACTCATTGACGTGCGGGTTCCCCCGAAAGATTTACCCGTTGGCACCGGCACGAAGCGCACCGGCAGAAGGCTCTTGACGGTGGGAACAGACTGCGCCCTGGGCAAGAAATACACGGCGTTAGCACTCGAAAAGGAAATGGCCTCCCGAGGGTTTTCTGTCGATTTTCGTGCAACCGGCCAAACAGGAATCATGATTGCGGGGAGCGGTATTCCGATTGACGCCGTCGTCGCTGACTTCGTGTCAGGCGCAGCCGAGGTGCTCTCCCCCGATGCGGCGGATGACCATTGGGACGTTATCGAGGGGCAGGGGTCTATTTTTCACCCGGGTTTTGCTGCTGTCAGCATGGGACTTCTCTACGGCTCACAGCCTGATGCTTTCGTGGTCTGTCATGAGGCAGGTCGAACACAGATCAAAGGCTGGGACGGCTTCGATCTTCCCTCCATTGACCAGGTCATTGACAGAACAATCGACATTGGCCGGCAAGTGAACCCGGATATTCGCTGCGTGGGGCTCAGCGTCAACACGTCACCGCTGTCAAGCGACGACGAGCGCACAGCTTACCTTTCTGATCTGAGCGCCCACTACGGCCTCCCGGTGGTCGATCCGCTGTTCACCGGAGTGGCGGAGATTATCGATTACGTGAATACGGCACCCTAATGCGGATGCGCATCGAAACCATCAAGCGCCCACTGGCTCGACCCTTCGCCATCACCGGATACACTTTCACCCACTTGGAGGCCATTTGGGTTCACCTCGACGACGACGGTGTGGCGGGCAAGGGTGAAGGGGTGGGGATGTATTACCTCGGAGAAACTCCGGCCACCATGACAGCCCAGCTGGAACACATTCGAGCAGACGTTGAGTCTGGTGCCACTCGGGCTGACATTCAGACACTGTTGGGCCCTGGAGGGGCGAGAAACGCCCTCGATTGTGCACTGTGGGATCAAGAATGCAAAAAGACGGGCACCAGCGTCTTCGACATGGTCGGCATCACTCCCAGACCCCTGACAACCGTTGCCACTGTCGGGATGGGTTCCCCCGACGAGATGGCCTCCCAGGCGCTGCGGTTTTCCGACTACCCGCACCTCAAAATCAAACTTGATGCACACACACCTCTCGAGCGCCTGCGGGCTATTCGTGACGTGCGGCCCGAGGCGACACTGGTGATTGATGTGAACCAGGGGTGGTCACGGCGGGAGCTGGAAGACTATTTGCCCGAATTGGACGAAATGGGTGTCGCGATGGTGGAGCAACCACTGCCCAGAGGCAAAGATTCCGAGCTGGATGGCCTGGGCTCTCCCATACCTTTGGGAGCAGATGAAAGCATTATCCACCTCGGCGAATACGACGAAGTGGTCCCGTACTACGACGTTGTCAACATCAAACGGGATAAGTGTGGGGGGCTGACCGAGGCGCTGAAAATTGCGACGAGGGCCCAAGCTGACAACAAAGTGCTCATGGTCGGCAACATGACAGGCACGTCACTATCAATGGCACCCAGTCACGTGATTGGCCACATGTGTCGGTTCGTCGACATCGACGGGCCGCTCCTTCTCGCCGACGACATTACGCCTGGACTTCGATACTCTCCCGGCGGTTTTGTCGACCCGCCCCCACCGGAATTGTGGGGGTAGAACAAACGAGGGCAGACATTCGTCTGCCCTCGCCTGTCGGTTGGCTTGCTAGAACTGGATACCGCGGGTGAGTGCTCCGTCGACAACCAGGTTGGTGCCGCTGGTGCGGGAAGAGACGGGGCTGGAAATGAACACGACTCCAGATGCCACCTCCTGCGGCGTTCCCATTCGACCGGTCGGGTTCAGGCCCATGGCGAAAGAGAACAGGTCGGGGTTTCCCCCTTCAATGTTCTGCCACACACCACCTTCGAAGTAGGTGTTTCCTGGCGACACCGTGTTCGCCCGAATACCCTTCTCCGCCAGCTGAAGGGCAAGCCCCGCCATGTATCCGATGATGGCAGTTTTGAAGGTGCCGTAGGGGCCAGACGCGAAGTCTGCTTCCCGCCCGGACACACTAGAAATTGCTACCAGGGATTTCACGTCCGACTTGTCCAAGTGCGGAATGACCGCTTTACACAGGTTCACCGTTCCCATCATGTCGACGCGGAACGAGGTGTCCCAGTTTTCGTCTTCGTCGGGAATGGCGAGCGCGGACACATTGGCCACCGCCATGTCGATTCCGCCAAACTCTTTCGCGGTGTCTTCCACCCACGCGCGAAGTGCTTTCGCGTCACCCACGTCAAGCGCTGTGCCTTTGGCTTTCACGCCCTTGGCGGTCAGTGCTTCTTCAGTGGCTTTGACTTCGTCAGCGTTCCTGGCACAAAAAGCAACATTGGCACCCTCATCGGCGAAAGCTTCGACGATGGCGCGACCAATACCTTTCGTTCCGCCGGTGACGATGGCGGTTTTTCCTTTAATTTTTAGATCCATATGTGGTTCTCCTTTTCTATGAGCGCATTGGGGCGCCAACGGGCAACACGGATGCTCCGCGCATTTCGTTGAGCAAGAAAGCAAACGCGAGGTACATCGCCAGCGCACCGGTAATAATTCCGATGATGCCGCCGAAGAGACCCAGCGCCGCAATTCCGAGAATGTTGGCCAAGGCCAATGAGCCCAACAATACGACGGTAAACATCAACACAATAGTGAGCATTCGTGGGGCCACTGTGGAGGCGATGGCGAGGAAAATGGTGAACACCATCCACAGAACCAAATACCAGCCGATTGCTTGAGGGTCGACTGTCCACCATTCTCTGAATGCTCCCACGTTGATCAAACCAAATGACAACCACAGGAATGAGTAGCCACCAAAGGCCACCACACCAAACGTGTCACCGAGTTTGAAAGCCATGGCTGCGACCATGGTTTGAGCGGCACCACCGAAAAACAGTGCCATCGCCAAGATGACACCGTCGAAAGCAATAACTCCAGAGTTTGCCAAACTGAGCAAAACGGTGGACATGCCGTATCCGAGCAGACCTAAGACTGCCGGGTTTGCAACTTTTTCGTTCATACGTGGACTCCTTTGTCCGCAATGTGACACAGGCGAGTGCTCTCGCCTGCCTCCTCGTTACATCGCCTCCTTGGCGAGGTCACGAAGTTTTTGGTGCATTCCGTCGAATGCTGTGGCTTTGCCGACGACCGACTTCGGGATTTTTACAACAACCGAATAGTTGGTGTCGACACAGTTCGCGATTGGTGAAAGCGAGGTTTGGGTGAGCAACTGGTAGGCATCCATGTAGTGGATGTCGAGAATTTCCGACAACCAGTGGATCATTTCAACCTGGGCGATACGCCACGCGTCTTCCATGGGCCTCGATGAGCCAACAACCATCCAATAGTCGTCATTTTCTAGCCTCGGCCACAGCGGTGCTTTGCCTTTGATGAGCTCGACAAGGATCACCGAGTTCATTGCACCTTCAACCGCCGTGCCACACGCTTCCCCTTCACCCTGGCGGTAGTGGCCGTCACCGATGGAGAACAGTCCCCCCTCGACGTTGACGCCGAGGTAGACGGTGGTGCCCACTTTCACTTCGGGGCTGTCCATGTTTCCCCCGAAGCGTTCAGGCACAAGAGATGTCCGAACCTCTCCAGCAGGCGGGGCAACACCGATTGTTCCCAACATGTTTTCAATAGGGAGGGCCAGTTCGAAGTCCCCGAATCGGGACTGAAAACCGACGGTGTTGTTCGCCGTGTCTACCTCGTATATCCAGGTTGCTTCGGGGAGTGGGTCGTGAAGCATCGCCGTACGGTCGGTGGCTGACAGTCCACCAAAAAACGGGATAGTCGTGGATGCGCCAAAATTTCTCGCGGGTTCCAGGTCAACAATATGAATGGCGAGGGTGTCGCCCGGTTCTGCGCCTTCAACATAGAAAGGGCCGGTCTGCGGGTTGACATAACGGATGTCGATTTTTTCACTGGGCATGTCGTCGACGGATTGGAGAGCAAAGTTGAAAGCATCTTCACTCCACAGTCTCATCACCGAGCCTGGCTTCACCGTCAGTGCCGGCTTCGCACCACCAAAGGTGTATGCATACTGGTGGGGTTCTGGGCGGAAAATGACTTCGTGCATGGAAGCTCCTTTGCTTGCCGTCTCGATTCGCCTAGGCGACTCCAGGGGCGCCCGGGTTCTCAGTTGCCATTACCCTAGCTCAGGTGCGAGGGGGTGTGTCTAGTCTGTGAGAGCCTCGCGGAAAAACTCGCCGAGGAGCTGCTGGTAGCGCTCCGGTTCGGTCAACATTCCTTCGGTGTGATCCGAGCCGACAAACGGTTCCAGCACCACCGACTGTCCGACTGAGGCGCCAAAACTGGCCAATTTGACGGCTTCTTCGAAGGCGAGTCGCTGGTCGACGGTGCCGTGGAGGATCATCATTGGCCGACCGTCTAATGCCACGACGGCTTGAGCAATGGGGACTTCTTGCAAGTTGTCGCCTCGAAGCCTCGAGGCGACATTAGCTAACCGCCATAAAAATCCGGGGAAACCTTGGTATTGCACCTCCCTGGTGGCCGTATCGGCGAAATCAAAAATGGCCGACTCGATGGCGAAAGCAGACACGTCTGTAGTTTTTGCGGGGAGGACACTGGTGGCAATGCCCCCGCCGGATACTCCAAACATGCCGAGCCTCCCGGGGGTGGCGTAGCCGTTGTCGAGAGCCCACGTGGCAACTTTCGCAAAGTCGTCCGATTCGACTTGGCCGGCCGTGTGACGACCGGTTGTGCACGTGGATTCGCCTGAGTTTCGTTGATCGACCAACAGCACGTTGAAGCCTTCACGAATCAACATGGCCGTGGGGAGCAGAGTATTGAAGTCTCTTCTGCTTGCTCCGTACCCGTGGGTGACAACAACGGTTCCCTGAGCATTGTCGGCCTCCAGCCACCAACCTCGGAGCTCCACGCCATCATCGACGGGAATAACAACGTCGATGACGGGTGTGTCTGTCAGCCAGTAGTCAGAGAGGTCGAATCCGACCCACCTATTCCACCCGTCACCCGGGAACGGCCCGTTGTCGATACTTGAGGGGTAAAACTCTGCCGGGGAGTTTCGCAGCTGGTCATCATTGATTGAACAGGTCAGGCTTGTGCCCTCCCGATACACATAATCCCCGATGGCAACAGCACCCCCCGCCACCACCACGGCGGTAACCGCCAGGCCGATTAAAAGTTTTCGTGCCGCCATGCTGGTGAGAGTAGCAGTGGTGGGCGGTGAGACAAAGAGCTCAGGGGGTAGGGCTTGTGGTGGGGGTGTATGTGACGCGGGCAACACATGTTTTACGCCCGGTTAACCCTCAGAGACTAGGCTGACGTTATGGATGCCCTCACTGCACTACTCCCGGATTTTTTTCAAACACTCCTCGGATCAGTAGTTTTGTTGACCGTGATTTTGTGGTCGACAGTCTGGAAACTTTTGGCGCTCTATCGAACCGCTTCGCGTCGGCACAAAGTGTGGTTTGTTGTGCTGTTTTTTGTGAACACTGCAGGCATTTTGGAAATTATTTACCTGGTGCTCAACCGAAGCAAACCACGTCGCGCTTAGCGCTGAAAGACAGCACCGGAGCGAACACCCCTCACCGTCTTCCCTGTCAGCCACACGAGAAGAACACCCAGCGATAGCCAGAGGATGGCGCCGAAGACGGACAGGGCCGCAAAGTCGTGTCTTCTTGCCACCTCGAGGCTTAGCGAAGCAAATGCTGCTGTCGGGAAGCCGAAAGCCCAGTAGCCGAGGTGAAAGTGCGCTGCCGCGCGGGAGCGAATAATCACAATGAGGGCAAACACTGCCCACCAGGCCGAAAAACCCCACACGGCGAGGATCAGCCACTCGGCGACCGCAATGGACGCCGTATCGCCTATCAGGGTTGCACCAGAGACCATGCCGAGGCCTCCGGCACCAAGGGGCGCGAGCCATGCCCACCAACTGGGGAGGGCGTGAGGCGGCAGGGGTTCGGCCAGGAGGAGTCTTCCGCCAATGATGGCGGCTAACAGCATGAACAGTCCGAAACCGATTCCCCAGGCGGCAACGCCCAACCAGGTGAGTAGTGCATCGGGCAGTGGGGAGTCGAGGTTTTTCAGCCGGACACTAATGCTCGGGACGAGGACGAGCGGCACGACGGGAACAAACCAGCTTGCTGAGATGGCTGCGGGGGGAATCTGTTCGAGGCCAATCACCCGAGCGAAGAAGGCAAACCCAATAAGCGCTGTCCCCACCAGTCCGAGACCACCGACCACCATCGCCGGCCACAGGGCAAGTCCCGGGCTCAACACGCCCGACGTTGCCGCCTGGCTGGTGGCAAGGGCCGTGATGAGCAGTGAGGCCGGCCAGGCGGCTGTTTGGGAACCCATGCCGGGGTGTCGAAGGTCAGCAAGGAAGCTGTCAGTGTGCCACACGAGTTTGATGCCGTAAAGGACGGTGATGGTGAGTGCGGTGAGGCCGGAGAGTGCGAGAAAGACCAAACCAATGGTGTCGTCCAGCTGAGAACCTGGAAGCGGGTCAAGAAGACTGACCATGGACGCCCCTGCGACACTCATCGCAAGAGCCCCCCATGCGGGGTGAAGGGTGGCGATACGTGACTCTGTCATCCCCCCACTATATACCCCCGGGGGTATTTAGGGCGCGGTGGTCATGGGGTCAGCCGGCGCGAAGGCGGGAGCCTTTTTTGGCCGAGGCGGACGCTTTTCGTGCCCCCAACGGGACACCAAAATAAACACCGGAATCAAGATTGCCGTCACAACAATGTTCCCCACACCAAGCTCAGCCGAGTCGGTGACAAAAAGGGCTTCCGCGGGAAGAGCGCCCCCCTCGTACCCGGCAACCAAAGACAGGAACAAGTTATGGGCGGCGTGCGCGCCGATCGCAATCTCAATAGAACGGTCTCGAACACTCACCCACCCCCACACAAACCCCACTGAGGCATAGGTAATGAAAGCCAAGACCGGCTGGCTAAGAGCCTCCGGGTTTGCCATATGGGGCAGCGCGAAAACAACCCCACTGAGCGTCGACAGAATCCAGATGCTCGAAGTACCTCGGCTAAACCATTGCAGCAACCATCCGCGGAAAAATACTTCCTCCGCCGTTGTTTGAACCGGAATCAGCAGAAGGGTGATGATCGCGAAGGGGATAAATGCGGTGGCTTGGAAGTTCCACTCATAACCGTTCTCGGCAGGAAAAGCCAATAAGAAAAAAATCGACGGGCCCAACATGACCAACAACCAGGTGAAAAACCCCCACCACACGCGGCGCATCCGAAACCGCACCCCCACAGCAAACAACTCTCCTGCGGGACGGCCAAGAATAAACCGGTAGGTAAGAATGGTGCCCGCAAGCAGGGGAATGAAACTTACCAGCGCGAAAAGCATGAACCCCCACCCGGGGAACGCCCCAAACAGGTCCCCCTCAACAAAAAGTGCGATGACATCAACGCCGGTGAAGGGAATCACCACCAGACTCAAAATGGTCCCCAGGACAGCCCAAGCAAACAGGATTGCCAGCGTTCCCACCAAGAACCGCCACCACATCACACGACCAGGTGGGGTAAAGCGAAGGCCAAGCGGGTAAGACATGGCGGCATTGTCCCGCACTCGCCTGAGTGCTCCATCACAGCGTGTCACCCCGCCGTCACAGAAATAGGGAACAATGGAGCGTTGGCGTGAATGGAGACTTTGTGACTGATATTCGTGAAGAGGCTCGAGACGGCTTTGAGCGCATCTTTGGCTACCCGCCCCACGGCCTGTGGTCGGCGCCGGGCGCCCTGCGCCTCATCGGAGACCACACGGATTACGCCGAAGGTCACACGCTGACTGTCACCATCGACCGCCGGGTCGTTGTCGCCCTGGGTGTGACAAAAGAATCCCGCATTCGCGTCGCAAGCCCGCACGCCGGAGAAATTGCTGAAATCCCCCTGACCGAGCTGGATGAGGAAGAACTCTCCGGCTGGCCCAGCTACCCACTTGGCGTCGCCTGGGCACTCGGACGCCTGGGTGTTGACCTGGAAGCGGTTCCAGGTGTCGACATGTATGTGGAATCAACAGTGCCCGAAGGCGTCGGCCTGGGATCCTCCGCGGCACTGACCGCGGCCGTAGCCCTTGCCCTGTCTGATGCTTGGCAAGTCGGTTCAGACAAGATGATGCTCGCTCGAGCCTGCGCTCTGGCTGAAGGTCGCGCCACGGGAGAAGAAGTGGGCATTGGCCCGGCGATTGCCGCGCTGAGCGCTGAACCGGACTCCGCTGTCCTCATCGATGAGCGGTCAAAAGATGTTGACCAAATTCGACTGGGTTTCGACGACGGGGATGTGTCCCTGCTCTTCATCATGTGCGAGGACGAGCCGGTTGCACTCCCGCCGCTTCGCGAGCGCCTCGCCGCCCTCGAAGAAGTAGCTGACCGCTTAGACGCCGGGTCAATCAGAAACGTGAAGCTCTCAGACCTCCAAGCGCTGACCCTCGACGACCACCTCAGCGAAGGAACCCTCGCTCGGGCCAGACACACGGCAGAAGAGAATGCGCGAGTTTTGCAGACCGTCCAAAAGCTGCGCGAAGAAGGCCCCGACTCGCTCGCTCCCATCTTTGCGGACAGTCACGAATCGGTGACCAGAGCCCACCGACTGGGGAACCCCAGTGTCCACCTGGCCGTGTCCACCGCCCTCGAACACGGCGCGTTCGCCGCGAGGCTCCTCGGCCACCGTTCGACCGGAACCGTGGTGGCTATTTGCCCAGACGGTTCTGTGTCTCGGATTATTCAAGCCCTTGACGGCGCCTTCAGTGAACACGCACTAGACATTCCGGACACTGTGGTGTGCCGTGTCGGCGACAAAGCTCTCCGACACTGACAAGAGTCCTAAATGTTGAGCACCCTGGCGGTGCGGAACATTTGGTCAACCATCACCTCAGTGCGCTGGCGACCCTCCACAGCGTAAGCGGGGACCATCTGACGCAGTGTCGGCGTCCACGCCGACATCTTGTCGGGGAAACACTTTTCCAACACGTCAAGCATGATGGGCGCTGCGGTGGAGGCCCCCGGGGATGCCCCCAACAGGCCAGCAATCGTGCCGTCTTCGCTGGCAATCACTTCGGTCCCAAACTGTAAAACGCCGACTTTCTTTCGATCCGGCTTGATCACTTGGACGCGCTGACCGGCCCCCATGGTGTACCAGTCGTCCGGGTCAGCGTCAGGATAAAACTCGTATAAGGCTTCTAGCTTTTTGAGCCTGGATGCAAAAACTTCTTTTGCCAGGTACACCACCAACGACAGGTTTTGGGCAGCAACGGCAAGCATCGGCAAAATGTTGTGCCAACGCAGCGACGAAAACAGGTCCGTCACGGACCCCTTTTTCAAAAACTTTGGCGTAAAACCGGCATACGGGCCAAATAGAAGGCTTGCTTCCCCCTCGACAACGCGGGTGTCCAAGTGGGGGACAGACATGGGTGGCGCCCCAACAGCAGCCTTGCCATACACTTTTGCGTTGTGTCGGCGAACGACATCAGGGTTGTCACACCTCAACCATTCGCCCGACACCGGAAACCCGCCATATCCTCTGATTTCCGGGATGCCCGATTTTTGCAACAGTGGGAGCGCCGCCCCCCCTGCTCCAACAAAAACAAATGACGCCTCCACCTCCTGCGGGGTGCTCCCCAGTTCGTGCCGCAAGTGCACCCGCCAAGTGCCCTCCGGGGTTTTTGTAAGATTGGTCACACGGTGTTCAGTGATGAACTGGGCGCCCCCATTTTTCAGATTCACCATCATCTGCCTGGTGAGCGCACCAAAGTCAATGTCTGTCCCTTGGGCGACACGGGTGGCCGCCATCGGTTCAGACTTGAGCCGCCCATCGATGGTGAGAGGCGCCCACTTCGCAATTTCCAGGGGGTCTTCAGAATATTGAAGCCCCGCAAACAGGGGGTTTTCAGCCAGCGCCTCATAGCGCTTGCGCAGATACCGCACATTGTCTGCCCCCAGCACGAGGGACATGTGAGGCACCGATGTCAAAAACGATGACGGGTCGGGGATATCCCCCGACTCGACCAACCACGACCACAACTGCCTGGAGATTTGAAACTGTTGGTTCACCTTAATCGCGTTGTCCACCACGATGTCGCCGTTGGCGTCTTCTGGCGTGTAGTTCAGCTCACACAGCGCCGAATGCCCCGTGCCCGCGTTATTCCACGGCGACGACGATTCCAAGCCAACGTCGGAGAGTTTCTCGACGACAACAATGTCCCACCTGGGTTCAAGTTTTTTGATGAGTGTCCCCAGGGTGGCGCTCATGATTCCGCCGCCCACCAACACCACATCGACTCGTTGCATCACCTCTCCATTCTAGGTGTCACAGGTTAACGCGCTACCTGGTTACAGCTTGGCAATGAGGAGTTCGGCGATTTGCACAGCGTTCAAAGCAGCCCCTTTTCGCAGGTTGTCGCCGGAGACAAATAATGCCAACCCGCGGCCGCTTGGCACACCCTCATCTTGTCGGATGCGGCCGACAAAGCTGGGGTCAGCGCCTGCGGCTTTGTGCGGTGTGGGGATGTCGGTGACCACCACCCCGGGAGCCTGAGCGAGCAACTGGGTGGCCTCCTCGGGGGTGATGGGGTTGTTGAACTCCGCGTTGATCGACAACGAGTGCCCGGTAAACACCGGCACCCGAACGCAAGTCCCGCTGACGAGAAGATCTGGAATGTCAAGAATTTTCCGAGATTCGTGACGCAGTTTCTGTTCCTCATCGGTTTCATAACTGCCGTCGTCGACAACTGACCCCGCCATGGGCACCACGTTGAATGCGATCGTTTCCGGGAATGCCGTATTTTCTGGCCATGACAGTGCACCACCATCAAATGTCAGCTGGGCAAGGTCTTGGGTGGCCCCGGCCTGTGCTTGGCCTTCCAGCTCTGCCACCCCCTTCAGCCCAGCTCCACTCACCGCCTGATAGGTGGCGGCGATAAGCCGCTTCAGTCCCGCCCTGTCATGGAGAACCTTCAACACTGGCATCGCCGCCATGGTGGTGCAGTTGGGGTTCGCGATGATGCCCTTCGGGATGGCCTCTAAGTGGTGGGGGTTGACTTCTGAGACAACAAGCGGAACGTCGGGGTCTCGTCGCCATGCGCTCGAATTGTCAACAACAGTGACACCGGCATCAGCAAACCGTGGGGCTTGAGCCTTGGACAGTGTCGCCCCGGCACTAAAAATAGCGATATCAAGACCTGTCGGGTCAGCCGTGGCGACGTCTTCAACAGTGACATTCCGGTCACCAAACGGCAACACTGTTCCAGCAGACCGCTCCGAAGCAAAAAATCGAATCTCGTCCGCTAAAACATTCCGGTCAAGCAAAAGTTGTCTGACCACTTGGCCAACTTGACCAGTGGCACCGACTACTCCGAGCGCAACCATGGTTAACGTCCGGTTCCCGCGTGAACGGTGGCATCTTCTGACGCGTCCAAGCCGAAAGCGGCGTGAACCACGCGAATAGCCTCAGGCAATACGTCGGCGCGCATCACCACAGAAATGCGGATTTCACTGGTAGAAATCATTTCAATGTTGATCCCCGCATCACTGAGTGCTGTAAATAGCTGCGCTGACACTCCAGCATTCGTTCGCATCCCAGCGCCGACAACAGAGAGCTTGCCGATCTGGTCATCAAAAATGAGCGAGTCGAAACCTGCTTCAGGTTGGGCTGCTTCCAATACGGCCAACACGGCAGGACCATCAGAGGTGGGGAGGGTGAAAGAAATGTCGGTGAGGCCCGTCTTTTGGGCAGAAATGTTTTGCACAATCATGTCGATGTTCGCCCCGGCACCGGCAACACGGGTGAAAATTTCTGCCGCTTTACCGGGAATGTCGGGAACCCCAACAACCGTAATTTTTGCTTCCGAAATGTCGCCGGCAACGCCAGCAATGATGGGCTCTTCCATGGTGCCCGCCTTTCTCTTGGCACTAATCCAGGTGCCCTCCTTATCGGTGAAGGAGGAGCGAACGTGCAGGGTGACGCTGTGACGTCTGGCGAACTCAACGGCCCGAATGTAAATTACTTTCGCGCCAGATGATGCCAATTCCAACATTTCTTCGTAACTGGCCCAGTCCAGTTTCCGGGCCTTTTTTACCACTCGCGGGTCGGCCGAAAAAACGCCGTCCACGTCAGTGTAAATCTCACACACTTCAGCGCCCAACACGGCCGCCAACGCCACCGCGGTCGTGTCCGACCCGCCACGCCCCAGTGTGGTGATGTCTTTAGAGTCGGTGTTAAACCCTTGAAAACCGGCAACAATCGCGACAGCATCATCATCCAAAGCCTGGCGAACCCTGGTTGGTGTGACGTCGACAATGCGAGCTCGGCCGTGTTGCCCGTCAGTCATCATTCCCGCCTGGCTACCGGTAAACGACCGAGCGTCCACACCGAGATCTTTGATCGCCATGGCCAGCAAAGACATCGCCACCCGCTCACCGGTGGTCAACAGCATGTCCATTTCCCGGGAATCAGGACTGTCAGAGACTTGGTGGGCGAGGTCGATGAGGTCGTCAGTGCTATCGCCCATCGCGGAAACGGTCACGACGACGTCGTGTCCGGCTTTTTTGGTCGCCGCAATTTGACGCGCCACCCGCTTAATGCTTTCAGCATCAGCGACCGATGACCCGCCATATTTTTGGACGATCAGACTCACTGTTGAGGCTCCCTCTTAACACCCGCAAAGCGTGTGCAACCCCGCCATTCTACTGACCTGTTGCAGCCTCTTCGAACCAGGGGTTTTGTTACCGTCGCTCGTCAATGTTCCGCCGGCCAGCAAACGCCCGCGACAAAGTAATTTCGTCAGCGTATTCGAGGTCTCCGCCGACCGGCAGGCCGCTGGCAAGCCTCGATACCGTTAACCCCGGCTGAATAAGCAGCCTGGACAGGTAACTCGAAGTTGCCTCACCCTCCAAGTTGGGGTCAGTCGCAAGAATGACCTCTTTCACCACACCCGAACCGAGCCGCCCGAGGAGCTCACGGATACGCAAATCATCGGGCCCTATTCCGTCAATGGGGCTGAGTGCCCCGCCAAGAACGTGGTAGCGGCCGCGAAATTCTCGAGTTCGCTCAATAGCGACCACATCTTTCGGCTCCTCCACCACACACAAGACACTGTCGTCACGTCTCGGGTCAGAACACAACCCGCAAGTCTCTTGGGCAGAAATCATCCCGCACACCTCACAAAACCGAATACTCCCGCGAATCTCGCCCAAAATCTCCCCCAAGCGGCTGGGGTCATAAGTTTTGGATTGAACAATATAAAAGGCGATACGTTGGGCAGACTTTGGTCCAACGCCCGGGAGTTTGGCGAGCTCATCGATGAGCTCGGCAATAATCCCCTCATACATCCGAATCTCCCGACGATTCCTGCTCTAACAGTTCTTCGGCAATCAGTTCGCCGCCAAGAATGGTTCGAATAGCGGGCTCACCCCGTTGTCCGAGAACGGAACCACTGGCAGGGGTGTCTGTCGGCTCTGCCGATTTCTCACTGTCGGTCTGATCAGTTGGTTGCGGGGTGTGGGTGGCCTCCGGTTCGACGGTGAGGTCTTCACCGTCCGCTTCAGAACCGGGTGATGCCACCACCGGCCACGAGGATTCGGGGCTCTCGCCAGCGGGAGAAACGGCTCCCGCCGGCAACTCCCCGACGGTGAAACGGACACGGTGACCGGTGTGCTGAAAGATGGCGTCACGCAAAAGGTCAGCGTTTGGCAGTGGGCTTCCAGGGCCTTGCGGTTTGCGCAAAATCTCTGCATCCTGCCGCTTTGCAAAACCGATGGTGACAACATCGCTGTCAACAGCAACGGGGAGTGTTTCAGACAGTGCCGCCCACAGGGACCTCTTGGTTTCGGCCAAAGATTCGATAACCGCCGGCCATTTCTGAAGCAACCCCGCCACATCCCACGGGGACATAGGTGGAATGGTTTCTCCAGCAGCGCTCGGCTCTGGTTCAGTCGGCTCCTGCGACGACTCCTGGACGGGGGCTGATGGTGCGGGGGGTTCCGATGGGGGGGCTGATGGTGCGGAGCCGCTCGTCAGGGCTGTGTTTGCTTGTACTGGCGGCGGAGCACCATCGGCCACCAGGGTCAGCACTTTCGCCATCATCACTTCCAGATGAAGCTTCGGTGAGGTCACACCAGCCATTTGGCTCAGAGTTTGGCTTGTAATGTCAGCAATTTTTGTGAGCTGCTGGGGGGTAAATAGTTCTGCTTGACCGTGCAGACGGGAAACTTCGTGGCTGGGCACACCAGGAAACAGCGACGAATCTTCAGCGCCGGCAGCGCCGGCGACAATGAGGTCTCTGATGTGTGACAAGAAGTCTTCAACAAACCGTCTCGGGTCACCACCGGAATGAACAACACCATCGATGTGTTGGAAAAGGTCAGCCGCCCGGTTTTCAGTTATCGCCAGAGTGACATCGTCCAACACCTGGGTGGAGGTGTAGCCGAGGAGTGTCCGGGCGTCGTGCAAGGTCAGAGCGTCCCCGGTGCTTCCGGCCATCAGCTGGTCAAGCAGTGACAACGAATCCCTCACCGACCCCCCGCCTGCCCGCACCACCAGTGCCAACACTCCGTCTTCGGCGCCGAGTCCTTCGGTGTCAAGCACTGACTGCAGGTAGGCAATGAGTTCGGCCGGTGCCACCAAACGGAAGGGATAGTGGTGGGTGCGAGAGCGGATGGTGGTGAGAACCTTATCCGGCTCTGTGGTGGCAAAGATGAACTTGATGTGCTCGGGAGGTTCTTCAACGATTTTCAGCAGGGCGTTGAATCCCTGCTGGGTAACCATATGTGCCTCGTCGAGGATGAAAATCTTGTAACGGTCGCGAGATGGCGCGAAAACGGCGCGCTCCCGAAGCTCTCGGGCATCTTCAACACCGTTATGGCTGGCGGCGTCGATTTCAACAACGTCTAAAGAGCCTCCGCCATCGCGCGAGAGTTCTACACAACTGGGGCACTCACCGCATGGGGTGTCGGTGGGGCCCTGGTGACAGTTCAAACAGCGGGCAAGAATTCGCGCCGACGTTGTCTTCCCGCAGCCACGGGGGCCGCTGAACAAATACGCATGGTGGGTGCGATCTGACGACAAAGCTTGGCGGAGCGGATCGGTGACCTGGGTTTGACCAATCAGCTCAGCAAAGTTTTCTGGTCGGTAGCGACGGTACAGTGCAGAGCCCACGATGTGAGCCTACCGGCCGCCACCTGCAAGCAGGTGGCTGTGACGGGCAATTTGTAACTCTTCGTTGGTGGCAATCACCCACACTGCCACCTCTGACGCCTGCGACGAGATTTTCTCAGCCTCCCCATCAGCGGTGTCGTTGGCCGAAACATCCACCACAACCCCCAGTGGCGCCAGCAACTCCAGCACCTGCTTCCGTAACACGGCAGAATTTTCCCCGATTCCTCCGGTAAACACCAGGGCGTCAAGACCGCCCATGAGAGCCCAGTAGGCGCCGACATAGTGGCGAATGCGCCCAGCCCAAATTCGAAGCGCCAACTCGCAGTCATCATCGCCGGCTTCTGCTCGGGCGATGATGTCGCGCATGTCGCTGGACCCCGTCAGCCCCACGAGCCCACCCTCTTGGCCAAGTGCCGTGTCGACGTCGTCGACACTCATGCCCTCTCGAAGCAGATGCGTGACAACTGCCGGGTCAATGTCGCCTGATCTGGTTCCCATGACAAGGCCCGGCAGGGGTGTGAAGCCGAGTGTGGTGTCGAGGGCGACACCATCAACGATGGCGGCCATCGATGAACCGTTGCCGAGGTGGCAGGTGATGACCTTGGTGGGTGGAGGGTCAGAGACGGCCTGGAGTGTTTGGTTGACATATTGGTGGCTGGTGCCATGAAAACCATATTTTCTGATTCCGAAACGCTCACGCAGGTCTTTGGGGAGGGCATAGGTGAAAGCTTCCGCTGGCAGGTCTCGGAAAAACGCCGTGTCAAACACGGCCACCTGGGTGGCGTTCGGCAGGGCATGCTGGGCAGCACGAATACCCGCAATGTTGGGCGGGTTGTGTAACGGGGCGAGAGAGCTCACGTCTTCGAGGGTCTGAATGACGTCATCGGTGACGACGGTGGGTTCGGTGAATAGTCCACCGCCGTGAACTACCCGGTGGCCAACAATGTCGATGGTGACAGTGTCAGGCAACTCAGACACCATCTGGGCGAGTGCCTCGTCGTGACTGGGGTAGTCACCGCCGACAATGCCGATGCGATCCTTGTGCCCCTGGGCGATGACAGTTTCGGTGGGCATGTCAAAGAGTTGGTATTTCACCGATGAAGAACCAACGTTGAGAACCAGCACACCTGTCATGATGTCTCCGCCGCTTGAATGGCCGTAATGGCGACAGTGTTCACAATGTCTCGAACGGTGGCCCCTCGGGACAGATCATTGACAGGCTTGTTGAGACCTTGTAACACCGGCCCTATCGCGACCGCCCCCGACACCCGCTGGACAGCCTTGTAAGTGTTGTTGCCGGTGTTCAGGTCGGGGAACACAAAAACTGTGGCCCGACCTGCCACTCCACTTCCCGGCATCTTCGAGGCCGCAACGCTCGGCTCAGCAGCAGCGTCGTACTGAATCGGACCGTCGACCTCTAAGTCGGGGCGGTTGTGTTTCACCAGTTGTGTGGCGGAGCGGACTCTTTCGACTTCAACACCGTGACCGGATTCGCCGGTTGAATATGACAACATGGCCACCCTCGGCTCAATACCAAACTGTGCTGCGGTGTCCGCCGAGGATGCAGCAATGTCAGCCAGTTCAGTGTCTGTTGGCTCGGGGACAACAGCGCAGTCCCCATAGACCAGCACCCGGTCTTCTAAACACATGAAAAACACGCTGGAGACAACAGAAATGCCAGGTCTGGTTTTGATGATCTGAAACGACGGGGTGAGCGTGTGCGCGGTAGTGTGTGCGGCACCCGAGACCATGCCGTCAGCGAGTCCCAAGTGAACCATCATCGTGCCGAAGTAGGAAACGTCTGTGACAATCTGCTTCGCGTCCTCAAGAGTGACACCCTTGTGGGCCCGGAGGGCCGCATACTCGGTGGCGAACTTGTCGACGAGTTCGGGGGCGGTGGGGGAGAGAATCTGAGCCTGGTCAATGTTGAGGCCCAACTCGCTTGCTCGAAGCCGGGTGGCCACCTCATCGCCAAGAAGCGTGATGTCGACAACATCACGGGCAAGCAGTGTTGCTGCTGCCCGGATGATTCGGTCGTCTGTTGCTTCGGGCAACACGATGCGTTTTTTGTTGAGCCGAGCCCGCTCCAACAGGTCGTATTCGAACATCAGCGGTGTCACGACATCACTTCGGGTAACGTCAAGGCTTCCGAGCAACGCATCGGTGTCCACGTTGTCTCGAAACAGTGCCAACGCAGTGTCGTATTTGCGTTGCGAGTCAGCGGCAAAACGACCCCGGGCCGACGTGATCCGCAGGACTGATTCGTAAGTGTCAAAGTCGGTGAGAATAATCGGCAACGATGTATCCACGCCGGCAATCAGGTCTCTCAAAGAATCCGAGACTCCAAACCCGCCGTATAAGACAATGCCAGCCAGGCTCGGGAAGTGTTCACTTTGGTGGGCGAGAAGCACGGCGATGATCACGTCGGTGCGGTCTCCTGGAACAAGAACAACGTGACCCTCTTTGAGTCTTGCTACCACGTGGTCAAGGCTCATCGCCGCGACCATCACCCCTAACGCCTCACGGTCTAGCGCATCCGGGTCTCCCTGGAAGACTTCCCCTGAGATGGCTTCAGTGACAGCGTTGATGGTCGGTGAGACAAGAACACGGTCTTCGGGGACACTTCCGATGACCAGGTTGCCCGACACTTTCCGCAACGCCGTCAAGATGGCTTCAGTGTTGTCCGGGTCGCCACGATTCACCAACACGGCTGCGGGGGTGGCGTGGTGGGAGCGAAGCTCGGCCAATGTTGACTGCGCCACTCGGGCAATATCGTCAGCTGACCTCGCACTAGCACCCGCCACCCCGCGGTGTGCTTGGTCGCTTGGGTCACGCCCTGTCACCACCAACACGACAGGTGCTCCCAGGTTTGCGGCTACCGTCGCGTTGAAAGAAAACTCTGTCGGGTTCCCCACATCCGTGTAATCGGAACCCAAAATCACGACATAGTCGTGGTCTTTTTCCATCTGCCGATATCGGGCAACAATTTCAGACAGTGCCGACTCAGTGTTGCTATGAACGTCGTCGTAGGTGACACCCACACTCGAGTCGTAGTCGGTCGTCACCGCGTTGTGAGAGAGCATCAACTGAAGCACGTAGTCACGGTCACCCTCTCGTCTGACTACCGGACGAAAAACACCCACGCGGCCAACGCGCCCAGCAAGCGCATCAATAACACCGAGGGCGATTGTCGACTTTCCAGAAAAGCCTTCAGCCCCTGCGATGTAAATACCGGTGGCCATGGGTTAAGCCTAGCCAGCGCACACTATGCACAAACAGAACAGTTGTCGACAGTAAAAGAAACATTGGTGGAGCGAGACTGTCAATCAGGTCAACTGGTGTGATTCACAGAACCAGGATAGTGAGTCAAAGGGCTCGACATTATTCACGCATTAGGTTTCGTGAGTAAAGCGCGGACCGAGAAAGCGAAGCTGAACCTCCTAAGTACAGGCCACATTATCTGGAGCGACTCCCCGTGCACCCGCCAGAGCCCAGTTACCCTTGCTACGTTTCCGTCCTGGGGGATTAGCCAAGATAGCGCCACACGAGGAGCCACCATCAGCATAGCGCGCTCGTCTGTGGCGAAATCCTGAAGCAGTTCTTCGCCGC
>SKHB01000128.1 GCA_007117135.1 Microbacteriaceae bacterium
CATCCAGCGCGAGCCCCAGTTGTTCCCGGAGCTCTTTGTGTTCCGGTCCGGAGTAGCCGAGGGACAGCAAAACAAGGTCGGCGGGGATTGTTTGCTCCGTTCCCGGCTTGGGGAACCGCCCACCATCGCGATACTCGGTCTCGCAGACAACCAGGCCGGTGACTTCCCCGGCAGCATTTCCGACGAATTCAACGGTGGAGGCCAAATATTTGCGCTCTCCACCTTCCTCGTGGGCGGACTGAACCTCAAACAACACGGGATCCACCGGCCATGGCTGGTTCGGGGTGCGCTCGGTGGGTGGTTGTTTACCAATCGCCAAGGTGGTGACGCTGGCGGCGCCGTGTCGGTGGGCGGTGCCAAGACAGTCGGCGCCGGTGTCACCGCCACCCAAAATGACGACGTGTTTGCCTTCGGCGTGGATTTGGCGCTCCACCTGGTCACCCGCTTGAACGCGGTTTGATGGTGTCAGGTATTCCATGGCGTGGTGGACGCCGAGAAGGTCACGACCGGGAATGTCTAGCTCTCTCGGGGTGGGAGCCCCGGTGGCGATGACGACCGCGTCGTAGCGTTCGCGCAACTCGGGCCAGGTGATGTCCACGCCGATATTCACCCCAGCTCGGAAACGTGTTCCTTCGGCCTGCATTTGCTGAAGTCGCTGGTCGATGTGGTGTTTTTCCATTTTGAAGTCGGGGATGCCGTATCGCAGCAGACCGCCGATCCGGTCGTCACGTTCAAAGACGGCGACGGTGTGTCCTACACGGGTCAGTTGCTGGGCGGCGGCCAACCCTGCGGGGCCACTGCCCACCACGGCAACCGTTTTGCCGGTGAGACGCTCCGGAGGAATCGGCTGCACCCAGCCGTTTTGCCAGGCGGTGTCAATGATGGACACTTCGACCTGCTTGATGGTGACAGGAGGCTGGTTGATTCCCAACACACACGATGATTCGCACGGTGCCGGGCAGAGCCGGCCGGTGAACTCGGGGAAATTGTTGGTTTCGTGCAGGCGCTCGATTGCTTGCAGGTGTTCGCCTTTTCGGACGTGGTCATTCCACTCAGGAATCAGGTTCCCCAGCGGACAACCGTGGTGACAAAACGGAACACCACAGTCCATGCACCTGGCTGCCTGGCGGGACAACACTTCTGGGTCCCTCGGCCCATACACTTCTTTCCAGTCACCGATGCGCACCTCAATGGGTCGCCTCGGTGGCAGCTCACGCTCCGGGTATTTCATGAATCCACGAGGATCAGCCACCGGTCACCTCCAAAATCCTCCCCCACACCACGTCACCGTCTGGGTCGAGGCCCTCTTTGAGGGCCTGTTCTCTGGTTCCCAAGACGGCGCGATAGTCACGCGGGGTAATTTTCACAAACTGGGCGAAAGAGTTTTCTTCGTCCTCAAGCAGACGCTTCGCCTGCGGTGAGCCGGTGGCCTCCAGGTGCTGACGCAAAAGGTCGCGCAAAATTTCGTGGTCACCGCTTCCCAGCTCTGTGAGCTCCAGTTCACCAGAGGCGAGTGCCGCCTGGTTGATGCGCTCCTGTCGCAGCTTGAATACATAGGCGGTTCCGCCAGACATTCCCGCGCCCAAGTTTCGACCGGTCTCGCCAATGATGAGGGCAAGACCGCCGGTCATGTATTCCAGGGCGTGGTCACCCACGCCCTCAACGACGGCGGTGGCGCCGGAGTTTCGAACCAGGAACCGTTCCCCCACCACTCCGGAGATAAACATTGACCCGGAGGTGGCGCCATAGCCGATGACGTTTCCGGCAATGACGTTACGCTCGGGAGCGAACACGCTGCCTGAAGGCGGGCGAATAATGATTTGTCCACCACTCAACCCTTTGCCGACATAGTCGTTCGCGTCACCGGAGAGTCGGAGAGTAATGCCCCCGGGCATGAATGCTCCGAGCGACTGCCCAGCTGCACCCTCCAAACTGATGTCGATGGTCCCCGTGGGGAGGCCGTGTTCGCCGTATTTTTTGGTCACTTCGTTGCCGAGCATGGTGCCCACGGCCCGCTCGGTGTTTCGAATGTCTAGCGAAATCATGACTGGTTCACCGCGCTCCAGTGCAGCCTCAGCTAGACGAATGAGCTCGTTGTCAAAGTGGTCAGCCAACTCGTGGTCTTGACCCTCGGTGGTTTTCATGGCAATACCCGGGCGAATGTGGTCGGTGGACAGAAGTGGCTCGAGGTCGAGCCCATCCGCTTTCCAGTGACTAATGGCCCGGTTAACATCCAGCAGGTGTGCTTGGCCAATTGCCTCATCGAGGCTTCTGAAGCCGAGAGACGCCAAATGCTCTCTGACTTCTTCGGCGATGTATTCGAAGAAGGTTTCCACAAACTCTGGTTGGCCGGTGAAGCGTTTCCGAAGTTCCGGGTTTTGTGTCGCCACCCCGACAGGGCAGGTATCCAGGTGACACACGCGCATCAAAATGCAGCCAGACACCACCATGGGGGCGGTTGCGAAGCCGTATCCTTCAGCACCCAGCAGGGCGGCGATCAACACATCCCGGCCGGTTTTCATTTGGCCGTCGATCTGCAGGGTGACACGGCCACGCATGTTGTTCACCATGAGGGTGTGTTGGGCTTCAGCGAGCCCCAACTCCCACGGTGTTCCCGCGTGCTTCAGAGAGTTCAGCGGGCTTGCTCCGGTTCCCCCGTCGTGGCCGGAGATGAGAATCACGTCGGCTTTCGCCTTCGCGACACCCGTCGCCACAGCGCCAATACCCGATTGGCTCACTAGCTTCACGTGAACTCGTGCACCAGGGTTGGAGCGTTTCAGGTCAAAGATCAGCTGTTTGAGGTCTTCGATGGAGTAAATGTCGTGGTGCGGGGGCGGCGAAATGAGGCCAACCCCGGGTGTTCCATGGCGTAGTTTCGCAATCCACGGATACACCTTGTTCGCCGGCAGTTGCCCGCCTTCACCGGGCTTTGCGCCCTGCGCCATTTTGATCTGTAAATCATCGGCGTTGGTCAAATACAAGCTGGTGACGCCAAAACGACCTGACGCAATCTGTTTGATGCGGCTTCTGCGCACAGGGTCAAGCAGTCTCTCCGGTGATTCACCACCCTCACCGGTATTCGACGAGCCACCGATGTTGTTCATCGCGACCGCGAGGGTTTCGTGCATTTCGGGGCTGATCGCTCCCATGCTCATGGCACCAGAGTTGAAGCGGCGAATAATCTCTGACGCCGGTTCCACTTCGTCCAGCGGGATAGCTTTGCGTTCTTCTGTCCGGAGACGGAACAGTCCTCGGAGAGTCATCAGGCGTTCCGCCTGGTCGTCCACGGACTTCGTGTATTGGCGGAAAATGTCGAACCGTTTTGCCCTCGTGGAGTGTTGCAGCAAGAACACGGTCTCAGGGTTGAACAGGTGGGGCGGGCCTTCTCGCCGCCACTGATACTCGCCCCCAATGGGCAGGTGCTCGTGCGGGTTGGCCACCCCTGTTGGCGGGTAGGCCAGCTGGTGGCGGAGACGGTTTTCTTCTTCGATAATCTCCAGTCCGACACCGCCAAGGATGGAGGTGGTGCCGGTGAAATACACGTCGATGAGATCTTGGCTTAAGCCAACAGCTTCAAACACTTGGGAGCCCGCATAGGACGCGACCGTGGAGATTCCCATTTTGCTCATGATCTTCAGAACACCCTTGCCGAGCGCTGTGATGACGTTTTTCACCGCCTGTTCGGGGGTGACACCGTCGATGGCGCCGTTTCTGGCGAGCTGTTCGACGGTTTCCATCGCCAAATACGGGTTGATGGCTGACGCACCAAAAGCAATCAGCAGGGCGACGTGGTGAACTTCCCGAACGTCACCTGATTCCACCACCATTCCGACCCGCAGGCGCTTTTCCTCGCGGATGAGGTGATGGTGGATGGCTGACTGCAGAAGCAGCGTCGGAATGGGGGCGTCATCTTGGGTGCTGTGACGGTCGGACAGGACGAGGAACATCGC
>SKHB01000075.1 GCA_007117135.1 Microbacteriaceae bacterium
AAAACTCGAGAGCGTATCGAGCGAGATCCTCCGCTCGCGCACCGCTGCCGTGGTCGAGGCGGGCATCCGCCAGCAGGCCACCGAGGCGGATATTGCCGAGCGCACGGCCACGCCTACCGGCGAGGAATCGGCCCCGGTTCGAACCCGTACAAAACGCCGTTCGATCCTCGACCTATCGGACCCCGCAGAGCGCATCAGCGCCACGGCGGAAACGCAGGGAGAGGACGCGACCGACGAACAACATCAAAACGAAAGGATCGCATGAGCACCATGCAGATACTCACCCTTGTAACACGCACCGCGATTGCAGCCAGCATCCCCCTGTCCATCATCGGGATTGTCTGCTGCATCCGCATGATGATCCAGGACATCCGCGCACTGCCGGCGGATGCCCACCAAAAAGAACAACAACACACACAGGAAAGGACGCTAACACCATGGCAACTATCGCAGATACTAATGTAATCCACCTCTCGGATGTACGCGGCATCGAACTCGGCGAACGCAGCGATGCGATGATCGCCTCTGCCGTCGCCGAAGCCGCCGCGCACAACGAGGCCCTTGCCGAGCGCGAGGACTGGGCCGTGCGGATCCTTTGCCAGATCCGCGACTACGCCGCATCTGCCGCCATCGGCGTCAAGGGCGTCGCCACCCAGGTACCGCGCGTCTCGTACTCGAGTTTGAGCGAGATCTACAACGGCAAATACAAGGGCGATACGCTCGCCGTATGCCACCGCCTGGAGTCCTTCCTCAAGGCGCGCGAGAAGGCCCGCGTGTACGGCCGCAACAACGAGTTCGTGCCCACGCGCATCGGGCAGGGTCTCGAGCGCCTGCTCGAGCGCACCTGCTACAACCGCCGCATCCAGCTCCTGCAATCCCCAGAGCAGCTCGGCAAGAGCCGCGTCGCGGGCGAATACACCAGGCGGGAGGATTCGCGCACGGTCATGGTCACGCTGCACGACAGCGGCACCTCTAACCCCTTCAGCCTGTTTCTGCGGGACATGGCCGCCGCCTGCGGCTTCTCCCCGGATCACGTCAAGATCATCGATGCCCGGTACCGTATATTAAGCTACCTCGAGAACATCGACCTGGTGATCATCGACGAGTTCCACAAGATCGAGGACTGGCCAGACCGCGCGATCAAGGCCCTTCTCGATTTCGTCCGCACCGAGATCCATGCCGACAATTCGCGCGGCGTTCTCCTCATCGCCACCAACCACAACATCCGCCAACTGCTCGGGCGCTTCGGCCGGCGCACCGGTTACAACCTCGGGCAGATGTACGGGCGCATGTGCAATGATGATGGCGAGATCGACCCGGCCGACATTCCCGAGGACGACATCTCCGCCATCACGCGCCGCTACTACCCGGCAGGCGTGCGCACCATCCGCAAGCTCCACGAGCTTGCCCGCCGCCCCCGCCTCGGGCACTTCGGCCTTATCATCGACATCCTCGACCAGGCATGGTCAGACACCCGCCTCACCGGCGCGAAAATGTCCGACTCTCTCGTCGAGGAATACATAACCATCGCGCTCGACTCGATACGGGATAACGAGAACGAGACGCGTTAACAACAAGAACAGGAGAAGAGCAACATGCAGCAGCAACAGCAACGCATCCGGGACCTGCGCCCGGTCATAAACAACATCGAGGAAGCCGACCAGGTCATGGCCGAGATCGCCCGCCTGGAATGCAACATCGCTGTCATCGAGGCCCGCGCCGAGAAGCGCATCGCCGCGATCAAACACGACACCGCACTCGATACCGAGCAGAGCACCGCCCTTCTCAAGAGCCTCAAGAGCGCCATGGGCAGTTTCATCGAGGCCAACCGGGTGCTGTTCGAAAAGCCCCGTAAGCGCAAGACCCCATCCGGCACCTATGGCCTGCAGAAGGTCACCGAGCTGGTCATCAGTAATGCCGAGGAACTGATCGAGGAGATCATGGACCGGGGCTACGACAACTGCATAAAGATTGTGCGCACCCCGGTGAAACCAGCCATCCTGCAACGAATGGAGGACGGCGAGAAGTTCCGATGCTGCAGCATCTTCAGCGGCGACGCCGCCGTCTGCAAGGTAACCCCCGCAATAATCAAGGACGCAAAGGAAAACCTCTAAACCCCCCTGGGAACGCCAGGCTCCAGCCTGGCCCCGATGAAAGGAAAAAACCATGTCGAGATCCATCAAGCCCCTGCCGATAACCGGTACCCGCGTGCGCATCACCAACGGCCCCTACAAAGGCCTCTCCGGCACCGTGGACTGCTACAACTGCGGCCGCCTCTACTGCTCCCTGCAGAAGGCGGACAAGACCTGGACGCTTGCCGGTCCCATCAACCCCGACCACATCGAGGAGGTACCCCGATGAACAACACCCTGCAATTCCCTGGCACAGTGGCGGGAGCTTCCAGCTCCCAGCCCCGGCGCACCCCAACCGGACTACCCAACCGGCAGAAGGCTTTGTTGCACATCTATAAGCAGTGCGCCGGGTTAAGCGAAGGAGAATACCGGCAGATCCTGCGCCGCAGCGCGCATGTAGGTTCTGCCGCCGATCCATACTTCTCCCAGCCAGGCTTCGAGCGCGCGATGGCCGCCATCGAGGCCGAGCTCGCCAGCCGCGTCGAGAGCGGACGCGTGCCCCAGCCGCCGCGCCGGCACGTGCCGCGCCTGGACTACTGGCGCTCCAAACTGCCGCGCACCGGGCAGATCAACATCCGGCAAAGCCGCAGCATCGAGCAGCTCTGGAGCGTCCTTTGCCAATCCCTGGGCAGCGCCGCCACCCAGGAATATTTGATGGGCATCATCCACAAGGCAACCGGACGCCGCGTCGGCATCCACCAGCTCCGGGCAACCGAGGCAGGCATGCTCATAGATGCCCTAAAAAGCCGCATCTCCACCGCCCTGGCCGCACCAAAGCCAAAGGAGGAAATACCATGCCCGTTCTGATGCAGCCGGATTTTGATTTTTCGCCGCCTACCGCTTGCCCGCAATTCGATCTTCCGCCAGAGGTCGAGGTGATTCTCGACAAGCTACACATGCACGCACGCGGCAGGCAGAACGCCATGACCGCCCGCGACATATCGGAGCTTAGCGGAATCAACGAGCGGCGCGTCCGTGCCCTCATTGCCCAGTACCAGCACAGCATGCCATGCGTGATTGCCGGCATCCCCGGCCAGGGTTTCTACATCACGGACGATCCCGAGCACATGGCCGACTACGATCGCTCCCTGATCGCAACCCTTCGCTCTATCGCCGCGCGTGTGCGCGCGTTCCGTATTAATGCTGCCCGGTGCGGATACGAACGAATCGGTACCCACCCGCACACCCACTACAGGAGAAACGCATGAAACTACGCCTCAATAGGGATCTGCACGACCGCGCCCGCGCATGTGCCGACGCCGTGGGAGACACCCTCACCACCTGGATCTGCATCGCCTCGCGCTGCCGCCGCAAGGGCCGTCTCGACGATGTAGCAATCCCGCCCGAAATGCTATCTGCTACACGCGCCGATGCTGTCATCACCATTTCATCAATCCAAGAAGACCCCGCCTGGCTGCGCGAGAGCATAGCCATCGCCGTGCTCCACTGCGAGGCCAGGTACAAGCCATTCCATACAGATCTAATCGAAGGCCGCGACTATATAATAGGAAAGGAATTTTAAGTTATGAGCAGCAACATGATCATTGCCCATCTTGCCCGGCAATACACCGCGCGCGAACTTGCCGAGGCCATCATCCGCATGGATACAACCCCCCAGACGCACTACTGGCGGCACCTCGAGGCCGTCCGGATCGAGCGCGCCCCCGTGCGCATCCGCGAGCTCGAGCGCCGCCTCGCCGTGGCCGAGAAACGGCTCAAGCGCACCAAGCCCCTAGGCCCGGCCTATGAACGCGCACTCAGCCGCGTATGCACCATCAGTGCCCGGATAAGCTGCATGCGCCACGAG
>SKHB01000129.1 GCA_007117135.1 Microbacteriaceae bacterium
GGGGGCGCACAGGTCGTGCAACATTGGTCGGGCGAACAAGGCTCGCGCTAAGCGGGGGAGGTAACTGGCCGTTTTATAGGGGGGAATAAAGGGGGGGCCTTTAGGCGCGCCTTATAGGGTTTCCCGGTGGAAGGTTGAGCAGGACGATTGGAGATGACGGTGAGTGTGGGGCTAGGTTTGGTGCTGACGGTCCTGACGGTGCTGCTGGTGGTTCCTGCCGGGGTGTTGGTGACGGTAGTGAAGCTGCGCGGTCCGCTAATAGTGGTGGCATTGTGGTGGCTCGCGGTGCACACGGGGGCTGTAGCAGGCTTCTACGGTCCTCTCGGCCTTCCGGTGTCAGTCGCATGGGTGTTTGGGGGAATAGCGTCAGCAGTGTGGATTCGCGTGACATTCAGGATCGGCAGGAAGGCTTGGGCTGCCGGGCATAACGAGTCAAGGATGTGGCTGGCAGCCAAGAGGAACATCGACGGCTTTTGAGCAGTTGTTTATCAGATCGATAAGGTTTTGACCGAGATTTTTCTACGCTTGAACTCGACTGCGGATTTGCGCGATTTTTTCGGCCCAAAAATTTTCGGAAAAAAAAATTTGCTGGCAAGGCTCCTTATACCCCTGCCAAAAAATCCGCCAAAAATCCCGCTATAAATTTTGCAGGAATCGCTGCAATTTTTGCAGCCCAGACTGCAATTTTTGCAGCCGACGCTGAAACTTTTGCAGTCTAGAATTTCGTTCCAATTTGGGGCGCCGTTCCAAATTGGAGTAGCGCTCCAATTTGTACCGTTGCCCCGGACGTTCCGCAAATACGCTCCGCAAACGAGTTTTGCAATTTGCCGAAAACGCGAGATTGGGCGCCCGAATTTGCCGAAATCCGTTTTTGTTTTTGGGCGCCCGTTTTGAGCTGCGGACGCGAATGGGCGTTTTGGGGCGTTTGCGTGGCGTTTCGTGGCGTTCCGAGTTTCGCGCCAGGATCGCATAGTAGGTGGGGCGCGTTTTGCCCCTTTGCAATGCGCGTCTGCAAACCATACGCTTTGGGGGTGCCCAACCAGGGGCACGAATTCCGAACGAATGGGAGATCAATGCAAAACGCAATAAGGGGAACGATAGGGGCGACGGTAGTTGCCCTCGCGTTCGTGATCGGTTCACGAATTGCAGGAACGGACGCGTGTGGCGTGGTCATCGAATCGGGCGAACCGATCCCTGCTACGTGTGCAACGGAAACCGAAATTGCGGAACGTGTGGACACGTTGCGTTCGCGTTCGGCACGTGCGTGGAACGAAATGGACGCGTGCAGGATTGTGGAGCATGGTCCGACGGGTCCGGAACCGTCCGTCAACGTTGGTTGGACGGTTCGCGTTTGCCAGGACGGAACGCGCCACATTTCCGAGTGGCACATTTCGACGGGCGACGTTTTCGCAACCTACGTGGTTTCCGAATGAGCGCGATAACGAACGTCCTGGTTTCGTGCGAGATTTGCGCGATTGATTTGGACTCGGGACGCGAAACTACGGTTTGCGTTGCGTGCACCAATAGTTTTTTCCCGTCCTGCTTCGGGTGCCCCACACGTGTCGCGCCCAATTGGAACGGGTCCGTTTCCGTCCACGTGCACGCCACGTACCCATCCCTGCAAATGTATTTGATCTCGCGTCTTCACCGGATTGGGTATGGGTACTACTCGGGACTGGCAGACGGGCGAACGGGTCCGTTCGTTTGCGTTGCCGATCCGATTTGGGCGTTCGGCGCCGATTTTGTCGGATCGCTCCAACCAGGGCGCACGGTTTCTTCCGGCGAAATTGCGTGCCAGGAGTGTGGGCACGAATGCGACGCATGTGGGGAGTTGCACGAAACCGTACGTGCGTCGGAATTCTGCTGCGATCCTGCACGCCAATGCGACGAATGTGGGGAGTGGCACGACGACGAATCCTACGCGCAACGTTGCTGCGCACCACTGAACGTGCACAATTATTCGTTCCGTCCAACGTTGCGGTTTTTCGTGGAAAACGAATCCACAAATTTTGCGCTACCAAACGAGTTGTACATGGGCGTCGAATTGGAAATGGAAAACGTGCAGGAGCATTTAGACGATTGGTATCGCGAAACGTGCGAGGATTTTCACGAACCAACGTTTTCGTTTTGGAAGGAGGACGGTTCGTTAGGAGATAGTGGGGCCGAGTTGGTAACCATGCCGGCGACGTTGGACGCGTTGCGACACGCGTTCCCATGGGACGCCCTCGCAATGCTGCACCGCCGGGGCGCACGTTCATTCCACACGGGAACGTGTGGGATGCACATCCACGTAGCGCGTTCCGCATTTTCGTCCACGCACATGTGGCGTTTCGTGAAATTGCAAACGAAAAACGTTGCCATGTGCGAGTCCGTCGGACAACGCGAATCGAATTCATGGGCACGTTGGAGCGATGGGGGCAACGTGGACGATAGTGGCGTTCCCCTGCCCGAGTATGTGAAAGGAAAGGACGCAAACGACGAACGCTACGTTGCAATCAATTTCCAAAATTCCGCAACCGTAGAGTTGCGTTATTTCCGGGGCAACCTTGTTCCGGAATCGATCCTGGCGAAATTCGAATTCGTGCACGCCATGTGGAAGTACACGAAAAAGTTAGGCGTGTCCGACGTGCGCAACGGCGCGTTGGACTCGGGCGCGTTCCTCGCATGGGCACGCGCACACGCAACCGAATACTCCACGTTTGTCCGTTTCATTTCCGAAAGGGGAATCTAATTATGTGCGTCGCCATGTATTGCAACGTCGGGCACGTTTTGTCCGAAACGCAAATTCGCACGTCCTGGTCAAATAATCCGGACGGCGCCGGATTCGCCTACGTAGATTCGAACGGAACGCCCCAAACGTTCCGAACCATGCAACTTGCGGAATTTCTGAGCGCCTACCGTGTCGCCACTGATCGCAACGCGTCGCGTTCCGATTTTGTCGTCCATTTCCGACTGGCAACGCACGGGAAGACGAACGTGGACAACGTGCACCCGTTCCACATGGACGGGCAGACGTTGGTTGCCCATAACGGGATCCTGCCAACGCCCACGTTGGGCGACGGGCGTTCGGACACGGCAACGTTCGTCCAGGATTATCTCCCGAAACTAGGGGCAACGTGGTTCGACGTTCCGGAAATGTGGGAGTTGGTTTCCGAGTATTGCGTCGGTTCCAAACTGATTATTTTGACGACGAATCCGGACGCGCAAAGGGGCGCGTACATTGTCAACGAATCCGACGGGCATTGGTCCGACGACGGTGGAATTTGGTTTTCCAATTCCACGTATTGCGACGCACGCCCGGCAAAGGGTATGCGTTACACGTTGCCGTTCGATGCGTGGACCGAAACGCCTACCGTTTCGGCGCTAGCGCGCTGCGAGATGTGCACCGAAAATGCCGTGGTCACTGATCGGATTACGACAACGGACGTCTGTTACGCGTGCGGAACGTGCCAGGAATGTGGGGGCGACGTGGACTCGGACGCCTACCCATGCACGTGCGACACGCTACGGCAAAGCGTCCACACGCTCACGCATGACCAGTGGGAATCCGTTTCGTTCTAATCGGACCGAACGAGCGCCCGGACCCTAGCGGTCCGGGCGTTTCGTTTGCCGGAAACCAACGGCGCCCCACCCCCTGCCACTCGGGACGGGATCGGGCGCGTAGGCGCGTCTGAACGTCCCAACGCAACGCAACGCAACGGACAAACCAACGCCACGCCCTGCAACGCCACACGCCCATACACGCGCCCAAACGAACGGGGGCACGCCCCCAAAACAATTGGGGGGGGGGCAGACGGCGCCCCCTTATGGGCGCCCCCCGTGCGTGCGATCTCGGGTGCAGGATCGGACAACGCGCCCATGCCCCTGCCCAAACGCCCCACGCCCTGCACCCGAAATTTTTGGACGCCCCCCTAGAGCTGCGCGCCCAA
>SKHB01000008.1 GCA_007117135.1 Microbacteriaceae bacterium
CCCAAGCACACGCCGAACCCCGCCCAGATGTCATCATCTCTGAAATTGGGGGCACCGTCGGTGACATTGAGTCACAGCCGTTTATTGAGGCTGCTCGCCAAATCCGACACGAACTCGGCCGGAAAAACGTTTTCTTTGTTCACGTGTCCCTCGTGCCCTTCATGGGGGCATCCGGCGAACAAAAAACCAAACCCACCCAACACTCGGTAGCTCAACTTCGCTCCATCGGTATCCAACCAGACGCGCTGGTGCTTCGCTCCGACCGCCCGGTTGAAGCTGCCAACCGCCGCAAGATTGCCCTCATGTGTGACGTCGACGAAGCGGCGGTGGTGAATGCCGTTGATGTGGCCAGCATTTACGACATTCCCTCACTGTTGCACTCCCAAGATTTAGACGACTACATCATCGACGCCCTCCAACTTCCCGCCGGAGAGATGGTGTGGGACGGGTGGTCGGAACTACTCGACGCTGTTCGAAACCCCAGTCACGAAATAACCATCGGGTTGGTGGGCAAATACATCGACCTGCCAGATGCCTACCTGTCTGTTGTTGAAGCACTCCGTGCTGGCGCCTTCGCCCACAAAGCCAAAGTAAACATTCGGTGGATTGCCTCAGACGAATGTGAAACGCCTGAAGGCGCCCGGAAGGCTCTCTCCGACGTGGACGGCATCTGTGTGCCGGGCGGTTTCGGTATCCGAGGCATTGACGGCAAAGTCGGGGCTCTCCAGTTCGCCCGGGAAAACCAGATACCCACACTCGGTCTCTGCTTAGGTCTGCAGTGCATGGTCATTGAATACGCTAGAAACGTTGTCGGACTCACCGGTGCTTCGTCGAGCGAGTTCGACCCCGAGTGTGACTACCCGGTGATTGCCACCATGGCTGAACAGGTAGACATTGTGAGCGGTGGGGGAGACCTGGGCGGAACAATGCGATTAGGGCTCTACGAGGCAAAACTTGACGCCGGCAGCATTGTTCGCGACCTTTACGGTGAAGAAAATGTTTTTGAGCGTCACCGGCACCGCTACGAAGTCAACAACGCATACCGGCCAGAAATCGCCGCCGCTGGCCTCACGTTCTCAGGTCTCAGCCCAGCCGGTGACTTGGTCGAGTTTGTGGAACTGCCCAAAGACGTTCACCCCTTCTATGTGTCCACCCAAGCTCACCCGGAGCTTCGCAGCCGCCCCAACCGGGCACACCCCCTCTTCCGCGGCCTCATTGCCGCGGCTCTCGAACGCCACGAAGCATCAGCTCTGTTTCCCGTCGACGCCCAAAGTTGAGACCCGCGTGATCGACGACACGCCACAACAGCACCCGGTGACCCGCTCGGAGGTGGTGTTCGAGGGTGCTGTCTGGCGGGTGAAAAGAGACGTCATCGATTACCCGTCTGGGGAAATCACCCGCGACTATGTCGACCATCCAGGGGCAGCGTGTGTTGTCGCACTCGACAATGAAGCAAACGTGGTTCTGCTGAGCCAATACCGTCACCCGGTGGGGCTTCGGAACGTCGAAATCCCGGCGGGATTACTGGACATCCCCGGCGAAGACCCGCTGGTGTGTGCGAAGCGGGAGTTGGCTGAAGAAGCAGGACTTGAGGCGACACAGTGGGAACACCTGATGACACTCAACGTGTCGCCGGGGGGCTCCAATGAGATCATTCACATCTACCTCGCAGAAGGCCTCTCCGACGTGGCGTCAGACTTCATTAAGACCGGCGAAGAAGTAGACATGAGCGTTCACCGTGCACCCCTGTCCAACGCCGTAGAGGCCTGTTTCGCTGGCCGAATCACCAACAACATCGCTGCCACTGCGCTTCTTGCCGCCCATGCGAAACGACTCTGACACTTCTGCACACACCCCATCGGTGACCACCGATGTGTCCAGGCATGCGGAGAGGTTTCTGCGGTATTTGACCCTGGAGCGTGGTCGCTCACAGAACACTGTGAGTGCGTATCGAGGCGATTTGGGGATATATCAAGAGTTTTTGGGCGCAGAGGGGATAAGTCGGGTCAGTGACATCACTGAAGATGTGGTGCAGAGATGGGTGGAGGAGCTGGAGGGTACCCCGAGGACGATCAACCGTCGGATTTCTTCCATTCGAAGTTTCCACCGTTTCTTGGTGGAAGAAAACGTTGTTCCCACTGACCTCACCAAAAACGTTCTCTGCCCAGTGGTGCCAGACCGGTTACCGAAAGCTTTGCGGATCGACCAGGTGAGCGCACTGTTGGAAAGTGTTTCCGGCGATGACCCGATCGCGCTTCGAGACCGAGCCCTATTGGAGCTTCTCTATGCCACCGGAGCTCGGGTGAGTGAAGCCGTCGGGTTAGCGGTTGACGATGTGGTGGATATGGGTGGTGGTGCTCTCGATGCCATTCGTGTGACCGGTAAGGGCAATAAACAGCGCATTGTTCCTCTCGGATCACACGCGAGAGCCGCAGTGGAGGCGTGGCTCGTGCGGGGCAGACCCGTCTTAGCTCAAGGCACCACCGTGTCTGGGCCGGCACTGTTTTTAGGGTCGCGCGGGGGGCCGCTATCTCGCCAAAACGCATGGCTAGTGTTGAAAGGTCGGGCCGAAAAGTCAGGTTTAGGCATCAGCTTGTCCCCCCACACCCTCCGGCATTCCTGCGCCACGCACCTCATTCAAGGCGGAGCAGATGTTCGGGTGGTGCAGGAGCTTCTCGGGCATCAAAGTGTCACGACCACCCAGATTTACACCAAGGTGACCATTGATTCTTTGCGGGACGTTTTTCACACCGCACATCCGCGTGCCAGGTGAGTGTGGGCCACTAGAATACGGTTATGTCACCGGCAGCAAAATCAGCACAGAAGCTTGGCCCCACCGGCAGGCCACTTCGGGAGTTCCCCACTCCCAAAAAACTGTCCCAACACGGTCCAGCCCGGGTTATTTCGCTGTGTAATCAAAAGGGTGGGGTGGGAAAAACCACCACCACCATTTCTTTGGCTGGCGCTTTGGCGGAAATGGGCCGCACCGTGTTGTTGGTGGATTTTGACCCCCAAGGTGCCCTTTCAGCCGGTATGGGGGTAAAAAGCCACGACGTTCCCACCATTTACGACGCCATGATTGGTCGGGAAAAAGACACCCGGCAGCTTATTCAGCCGACCACGACGGCTGGTGTTCACGTAATACCTGCCAACATTGACCTGTCCGCCGCAGAAGTTCACCTCGTGAACGAAGTCGCCCGGGAACATATTCTCGCGCGAGCTCTCAAACCTGTCATGGACGACTATGACGTCATTTTGATTGACTGTCAGCCATCGCTCGGGTTGCTCACCGTGAACGCCCTGACCGCTTCACACGGGGTGTTGATTCCCCTGGAGTGTGAGTACTTTGCCCTGCGCGGGGTTGCCCTGCTGATCGACACCATTGAGAAAGTAAAAGATCGCCTCAACCCGGCCCTCGAGCTAGATGGCATTGTTGCGACCATGTATGACGCCCGCACCCTCCACGCCAAAGAAGTGTTGGAACGTGTTGTTGACGCTTTTGGCGACAAAGTATTGGAAACTGTTATTGGCCGGACAGTGAAATTTCCCGACGCTTCTGTTGCCGCGGTTCCGATCACCGAGTTCGCCCCGTCACATGCCGGTGCGAACACGTATCGGCAGTTGGCCAGGGAACTCATTCACCGGGGCGCTATTGCCTAGTGTGATGGCAGATCCAGTCGACGGCCACGAGGTCACAGACGGCGCTTTTCGTGTTCAATTGGACAACTTCGATGGGCCTTTCGACCTTCTGCTCAGTCTGATTACCAAACGCCAACTTGACATCACCGACGTGTCGTTGGGTGCTGTCACCCAAGAGTTCATTACCTATTTGGCTGCGCTGGAGAAGCAGCAAAGCCTCGAAGAGGCCAGCGAGTTTTTGGTGGTTGCCGCCACCCTGCTGGATATGAAAGTGGTGGGTCTTC
>SKHB01000146.1 GCA_007117135.1 Microbacteriaceae bacterium
AATTGGCGGAGTGGTTGATGAGCCAAGGAATTGATTCTCTGTCGCTGAACCCAGACAGCGTGGTGGGGGTGTGGAAACACTTGGCTCAGGTAGTGAGAAACCAGTAGCCGATGGAAAGACCACAACCAAGACCGGTGTTCTTTGTCTCCGACGGGACAGGCATTACCGCAGAAACTCTGGGAAACAGTGTTTTGACGCAGTTTGAGGGGACGTTTTCCAAGACCAGACGACCGTTTATCGACACCGTCGAAAAAGCAAAGACCGTGGTGGCGGAGATTCGTTTCCAAGCCCAGCGCACAGTGGAACCGGTGGTGTTTTTGACCATCATGAGTCGTGATATTCGCAGTGTCTTCAACGACTGCCCCGGCATTGTCTTGGATTTGGTGGAAGCAAGTTTGGGCACGTTAGAGGACCGGCTTGGCCAACAGGCGAGTCGCTCGCTCGGAAAAGCTCACGGGATCGCGGATTCTGACATCTATCGAAACAGGATGGCTGCTGTCGAATTTGCGTTAGAGCACGACGACGGCCAGTCAATCAAAGCTCTCGGCCTCGCCGATGTCATCCTCGTTGGACCCTCCCGGGTGGGAAAGACCCCGACCGGAATGTATTTGGCCATCAACTACGGCATTCGGGCAGCCAACTATCCACTGCTTGATGAAGACTTGGCGAGCCAGCAGTTACCAGAGAGTCTGCGCCCGCTCTCCGACAAACTGTTTGGGCTCATTTCTTCGCCGAGATACTTGCATCAGATTCGTCAAGAAAGGCGCCCCAACTCCCCTTACTCCTCCCTCGAGCAGTGCACGTTCGAACTGGGGGCAGCGACAAAACTCTTCGAATCTGAGCGCATTGCCTTCATCGACACAACAACGAAATCGATTGAAGAAATTTCCACCATTATTTTGACGACGCTGGGGCTCAATAACAGCCCCGAATACATAGGGGCGAGCCCGTAAGGCTCGCCCCGCGTGTGAAGTTGTTGTCTTCGGGTTACATCATCCCACCGAGAACGATGATGGGAATCGCGGCCACAATAACGCCGATGATGGCGAGGCCGGTGAGGGTCCAACCGACAATGACGGCTGCGAGCGCAAGCCCACGACCTTCTTCACCGGTCTTCTTGATCTGGCTCAGTGCGACGTGTCCGACGATTGCTCCAACAATGGGAAAGAAAATCGCAAGAATCAGACCAATGATGGCAAGGACGTTTGTTCGCTTGCCTGTTCCTTGAGGTGCATCAGACATTGAAAACCTTCCTGTCTGTTTTGCTGTGTATGGACGACTACAGACAACCACTACAGGTGAGAAAAACAAGAGATTGAGGCATGGGCGTGTCTTCTCATTGAAAGCCCAGATGAGCCACTGAACTAGGATGATGCGGGATGGGGGACACGGGGTTCCCGTGTAAGTGGGGAGCAATGGCCGGCCTGAAACACACTGCCCAAACAGTCATATCGGCTGTCATGGCACTTACCTATCAGCTTCGAAACCTGGTCTCCGGCAAGAAACCGGTTCACGTGGTGGTGTGTGGGCCAGACGATGAGGCTGCGCGGATTCTCATGGACCACATACCGGCTCTGTTTTCCGCGAAGAATGTGGCGGTGGTCTGGGGTCAGGCGCTGTGGGCTGAGCGTGTTCGATCCCGGGTTATTGTGTCGTGGGATCCGAACGACGCGTCTCGCGTTGACCAAATCGAGAAGAAGCTCTCTGCCACTAGGCGCATTGTTTATGTTTTCGCCGTGGCGAACCCCTTGGAGCTCGTCAGTGAACCATCTCCCCATCTGGCACACCATTTCACACAGGGAGCCGATTACCGTCTCCACGTCGATGGCAAGACCCGAAGCTTCACCGAACCGGGTGTTATCTCACGGTCTCAAGATGTTCTCACGGTAATGAATCGGGTGAGCTCTAGGGCGGTGATGGTCAAGCGAGACGATCTGGTCGCGAATCCCAGCCACGTTCTTCACACCGTCACCGATCTCGTTGTTGGGGCAGGTGGCCCGAAGCCCACGATTGGCCGGAAGGCGGTTGTTCATGATGTTCCGCTCTCAGCCTCCACCTATTCAGGAGACCCCATGCGTGTCGCCAGGGTCGACTCTCAGCGTCGCCGTTTTCCCGAACTAGACGACGTGACTGCCGATTTGGGTTACGCAGTTCCCCCCTCACCCGCTCCCCCGGGCACGGTGGCGGGGAGAGGGCTCATTATTGCCTTTCACACCCCTGATGAGATTTATCAAGCCGAAGCAGACAGGCTCCGGAAATGCCTTGATGGCCTGGGGCTTGACTATGACATTTCGGTGGTTGAGCCTGAGTCCAACTGGGTGAGGACAACACTGTTGAAGCCCACCTGGATTGCACCGGCAAGAAAGAAACATCGGGGACCACTTCTCTACGTCGATGTCGATGCATACGTTCACGACAACCCCTGGCCATCACTCGAAGGAATCGACGCGGACATGGGGGCAGTGGTCTATCCCAGCGGTGAGCTCAACAGCGCGACGCTGTGGATTAACGACACCCCGGAAGCACACACCCTGCTGTCACTGTGGTCTCAGGGCTCGGGAAGTCGACGAGAGTCTGACAACGGAACGCTGCGCCAGGTGGGGGACGACAGCGACCAGGGAGTTCTGCGGCTGATTGTTGAAGAAGAAGAAGCCAGTGACCACCCGCGTTTTCGATTCGCGAGACTCCACCCCAACCTTGCCACCATTTTCGACCGCCTAGACGCCTATCGCTATGGACCGATTGTGATCGAACAACTTCAGGTCAGCCGCGAGCTCACCCTCCGTGAGAAACGATTGGCCAGGCGCCGACAACGCTTAGCTGAACTCGGAGAGTGACGAAAGGGAAGTTCACTAGCCGTTTCCTTGCCTGGCCCACGGTCAGCTTGGGACAATTGTTGTGTGAGCATTACTGCAGTGCTCATTACTAGTCGAGAAAGGGGCCACATGAGAACATACGTCGTCACAGGATCCGCTTCAGGAATAGGCCTGGCCACCAAGAAATTGCTGGAAAAAGCCGGCTATCGAGTAATCGGGGTTGACCGCCAAGAGTCTGAAGTCACCGCAGACCTGTCAACACCTGAAGGTCGCCAGGCTGCAGTAGAGAAATGTGTGGAGATTTCTGGAGGCGCAATCGACGCGGTGATTGCTAATGCCGGCTCCGCTCTGCCAAACGCACTGACAGTCTCCATCAATTATTTTGGCGTCACCGAATTCTTGGAAGGCCTTCTTCCTTCTTTGGCAAAAAGCGACGCACCGCGCGCGGTTGTGACAAGTTCCATGGCCTCCCTGATGCCAAACGACTCCGCGCTTGTCGACGCCATGCTCAGCGATGATGAGGCGGCGTCTGTCGCACGGGCAGAGGAGCTTGTCGCCCAGGGGGGCGGAGTTGAGCAACTCATTTATGGCTCCACTAAGCGAGCCATTTGCCGCTGGGTTCGCCGTGAGTGTGTGAAGGACTCGTGGGCTGGAGCGGGAATTCCCTTGAACGCTGTGGGTCCTGGAATCGTGAAAACCCCGATGGTGGCCGACATGATCTCCACAGAGGAGGCCCGAGCTGGTCTTGACCAGATGGTTCCCATGCCCCTCAACTATTACATGGAAGCAGAGAGCGTGGCAGCTTTGCTGATTTGGCTAACCAGCCCCGAGAACACTCACGTCACTGGCCAAACCGTTTACATCGACGGTGGCTCGGACGCGGTGCTTCGCGGCGATAACGTCTGGGACTAACCGACAATCCCCTCATTCTGCCCGGGCGACCCGCCCGGGCAGAAGTGTTTCCCGGCCACTAAAGGTGTGATAGGTTTCTAGAAATAAATTTCTACCTTTGTGCTGGGGGTATCGCCATGACGAAGACGTGGACGTTTTTAAGCCACCACGCTC
>SKHB01000140.1 GCA_007117135.1 Microbacteriaceae bacterium
AATGCGACAAGCGGCGGAGCGACCAACGCCAATGCGGCGAGGAGAGCCAGGTCTCTCGCTCGGGCAATATCCCGGCGAAGAAGAAGCCAGGCCATTGCGAGGGCTGCAGTTGCCAACGTGGTCCAAAAGATAATCCCGTCCAGCCCGGCGTGCCAAAACAATAACTCGGGGTTCACTAAAGCCAATGCTTCCGCGCTTCCCTGCTTGGTCAGGGGAATAAAAACAGGCAGCGACCCTGCCGGAATCGCGTACACCCACCAGGGGCTTCCAGCCGGGTCACCGGGTCTTTCCTGGGCTAGGAAAGATGCATCGCCCATGCCAAAGTGGACCGCGCTCATGATCACCACAAAAATAAACCCGGGAACCGGCCACACCAGAATGAGACCAATGACGACAAAAACAACCGCGAGATACCCGGTGATAAAAAGTGCCATCTTTTTGGGGGCCATGTCGGGAACGGTTACCAGGTGATCAAGAGCTCCGTGGGGGATGCCCACCGCCAGTGCGGCCACAGCCACCCACACCTGCCAGCCTGCGGAACCTCCACCGAACACCAAGGAAAGCCCCCCCGACACGGCGATGACAACTGCCACCGACCACACCGAGAAGAGTCGGGTGTTGCTAAACACAGTCACAGTTCCCACACCCCCACCCTACGCAAAACCCCGCAGTGGAGCAGGTAGGTTTGTGGGGTGGAAACTTGGGCATATTTGGCAATGCTGGGGTTCGTGATTCTCGCTTCCTGGTGGTTGGAAATCGTGTTCAAACTGCGAGTATTGCGAAATCCTAGGCGGTTGGGGCTTACCCTCCTCATCGCCATTCCCCTGTTTATCGTGTGGGATGCGTTTGCAATTGCCCAAGGTCACTGGTTTTTTGACTACGGCCAGATGACCGGCATCATTGGACCCCTCGGTGTTCCTCTCGAGGAATACCTGTTTTTCGTTATCATCCCGATTGCAGCCGTGTTGACGTGGGAAGGTGTGGGCGCTTTCTTAAATATGGTGAGGCGGCCACGCACCGCATGATGTACACCCTCTTGGCGGTGATTGCCGTCGTCGTGGCAATCATTGTCGACCTTGTCATCACCCGAAGCAGGATTCTGGCCACCGGGAGGTTTTACTTCGCGTGGGCCATCTTGGTGTTCTTCCAGCTACTCACGAACGGCTGGCTGACGGGGCGAAACATTGTGATGTACGACGAAGCTCAGATTGTCGGCCTTCGCATTGCCTACGCGCCCGTTGAAGATTTGCTTTTTGGCTTCGCCCTCGTGGTGGTGACGATGTCTGTCTGGGTTCGACTCCACAAAGCTAATCGAAGGCCCACTCCTCGCGACTAACAGCAGCCACCATGAGATGCCGAGCGTCAGGCTAACCCTTTCCCCGGCGGCCATAGAGGGCAACGACGCCGAGCACAATAATGCCGTAAAAGAGTTGCTGGAGGTTGCTGCCGAGGTTCGCCACATTCACCAACGTGGCGACCTGACCCAAGACGAGTGCTCCCGCAAAAGTCCCCACGAAAGAACCACTGCCGCCGAAAATGGATGCGCCACCAACGACAACCGCGGCGACCGAAGCCAGCAAGTATGTTGCGCCCATGGTGGGCGAGGCTTGACCGTAAAAGCCGACGATGATGATGCCTGCCAGTGCCGCCAATGCGCCGCTGGCCATCCAGCCGGAAACCCTCGTCAATCGCACATTGAGTCCGGCATAGTAGGCGGTGCCGTAAGAGGCCCCCGTGACCACCAACATGCGACCAAAACCGCTAAAGCTCAAGGCGAGCTGGAGAAGGATCATCAACACCAGGCCGATGATGAGCACTCCGGGGATTTTCACCCCCAGGACGGAGACCTGCCCGGTGGTGAGGGTCTTTAGAGCGTCGGGCACTTGGGAGAGTTCGGAACTCCTAAACCACAGCAGCATCAAACCGAACAACAGTCCATTCATGGCAATTGTTGTCACGATCGGTGTCAAATTGAGTCGGGTTATGACCCAGCCGTTGATAAAACCAATGAGTGCCCCGGAAAAGACAGCTCCCACACCGGCGACCACAGGCCCGTAGGTCGCAGACAAGGTCAAGAACGTCAGGGCGGAGAACGCAATGACATTCGCCACCGACAGGTCAATCCCGCCTTGAATGATGGCAACGGTCTGACCGAATGAGGCAATCGCCAAAATCATGGCGAAAGCCGCTGTCCCAATGAGAGACTCGGGGCTGAGCAAGCTTGGCCGAATGAGCCCTCCGACAAGGAACAGGGCTACGAAAGCCAGAAACGGCCACAAACTCTTCGGCATACGCTTCCCCCACGCCATCACTCGGCCGGGGAGTGTAATGGGAGTGGTCAGGGTAGACATCAGGCGACTCCTTTAACCTTTTGCCGAACAACAGTCACCGCTGCGGGGAGTGCAACGACGGAGAACAGAATCAGGGCAGCGACGATAAACTGCCAAGCCGAGTTAATCCCGGCGAAGAAGAGGAAGTTACCGATTAACCCCAGGGTGAAGGCGGCGAGTATCGCGCCGAGGATGCTTCCCCGTCCACCGGCGAAACTCACCCCGGCGAGTGCAACACCGGCGATCGAGTTCAATAAATAACTATCGCCTGATCGTGGGTCACCGGTGAGCGTTGAGCCAGCGAGCATAATGGCCGCCACGGCTATGAGCAATCCGGCAATTCCAAAAGCAATGAGGACTGTCCGGCGCGAATTCACGCCGGCTGCTTCAAGGCCGTGGGAATTGGACCCGGCGGCATAGATGTGTCGTCCGAGAGCCGTTCTCTGAAGAACGAACCACAACCCGGTAGCAATCACCACCAACCAAAACAGGGACATGGGAAAGAACGGAAACAGTTCACCGGAGGTGGCGAGAAAAAAGTCGTAGTTGATATTCCCACCGGGCCGGTCCATGAGCTCTTTAGTGATGGCCCCAAAGATGAAGAACGTGGCGAGGGTGACGGCGATGGCGGGTAATCGCCCATAGGCAACGAGGAATCCGTTGAATAATCCTGCAGCTACACCAGTTGCCAATCCCAAGAGGATGGCCATCGGAATCGGCATCACGAAAGTCGACAGGGCGAACACAACATTGACGAGACTGAGGACCGCCCCAATAGAAATATCGATTCCCCCAACCACAACGATCAGCATTTGCGCGAGGGTGGCGAGGGCGAGAGGAACAACAAGATTCATGGCTGTTTGCAGCTGGAACCTGGTGAGCAGTGCCGGGTTGATGACAATGTAGGCGGAGAGGAAAACGACGAACGCGAGAAACGGCGCGAGGGCGCCCTCAGCTCGAAGCCGACTCACCCCTAAGGTGAGAACTTCCTGAAACCCGTGCCGACTGTTCATGTGCCCACCTTTTCCACGCCCAATGAATACGCCACGACAGCATCCGATGTGAGGTCCTCTCCGGAGACTTCTGCGACAACGGCGCCCTGGTACATGACGATCACCCGTGAACACACATTCACTAGCTCCTCCACTTCCGTCGACAGCCACAACACGGCAACGCCCTGCTGGGCGATGTCGAAAACGGAACGATAAAGGTCACGTTTTGCGCCGACATCAATTCCGCGAGTCGGGTCGTGGAGTAGAAGCACACTGCGGTTTCGGTTCACCCAGCGCCCGAACACAAGCTTCTGTTGGTTTCCGCCCGAGAGTGCACCGGCAAGTTCTTTAGCGCCCCTCGTTCGCACACCGAGCGATGAAAGAATTTCCGCCAACCACTTCCGGTTTGTTTTCAAACTGGGAGCCCCGCCAATGCCCAGTTTTTTCAACCACGGGGTGACCAGGTTCTCCCCCACCCCCAGGTCTAAAACAAGACCCTCGGTCTTTCGGTCCTCTGGCACAAAACCTACCCCGCGTTTGACGGCTTTGGGCGGGGTGAGTTTGACGATCGGTTCCCCGTTGACGTGCCACTGGTCAGCTCGTGCAGGTATTGCACCGAATAAGGCTTTCAATAGCTCAGCTTGACCTTGGCCCTGAAGCCCACCGAGCCCGACAATTTCCCCGGGAAAAAGATCGAGGGCATCGACGTGGATGCCAGGTGCGCTGAGCCCCCGAACACTCATGACCGGGTCCTCGAGGTCTGGCAGGGTAATCGGTTTGGTTACTTCCTCACTTCGGTCGCGACCTGCCATGAGCGACACGAGTTGTTCTTCGTTCCACGAGCCTTGTGAGAACTCCCCCACAAGGTGGCCATCTCGGAGAACCAACACTCGGTGAGCAATTTCCGCGATTTCTGGCATTCGGTGGGAGACATAGATGACCGTTCCGCCTGTGGCAGTGAATGCAGTGATGCGTTCAAATAACCAGGTCACTCCCGGTGGGGTGAGGGCCGAGGATGCTTCATCGAGTATGAGGATGTCAGAGTCGTGCACGAGAGCGCGGACAATTTCTACCACTTGGCGATCAGCAAGCGACAAGTCAGAGACGAGTGTTCCCGGGTCAATGTGTGACACGTTTAGACGCTGGAGGGTGGCGGCGGCTTCGACTCGCGCCCGCGATTGGGAAAAGCGCTGAAGAGGGCCGGAATCAACGAGGTGGAGGTTTTCTGCGACCGTAAGCTCAGGGATGAGAGAGAGTTCCTGGAATGCGCAGGAGACGCCTTTGCGCCTCGACTCTCGAACCGTTTTCACTTCGAACGGTTCCCCGTTGAGGGCGATGGTTCCGCTGGTTGGTTCAACAGCGCCGGCAAGAATCTTGCCCAGTGTGGATTTCCCTGCACCGTTTTCTCCGACGAGAGCGAGAACTTCGCCCGCGTGAGCGTGAAAGCTCGCTTCAGCAACCGCAACCACGGGGCCGTAGTTTTTTGTCACTGATGTGACCCGGAGACGGGGCGAAGCGCCCCCTGAGGGGGTGGGGACATCTGTCCCCACCCCCGGGGTGTTGTGTGATGACACGTGTTTCCTAGCCCTTCAGGTACCAGGTGTCGATCTCTTCAGCAGTGATATCCAGTCCGGGGAAGTCATACCCGAGCTGGTAGTTGTCCGGGTAACCCTCGAGACAGTAGTCAGCTGCATTGTCGACCGTGATTTGGAGAATCGGGTAGTACTGTTCCTTCTCGATGGTTTCCCCTTCGAGCAGCTTCACGATCTCGACGAGGCCCTTCGCATAAATGGCGGGTTGCGCGAAGGTCATGTTCCCGGTCAGTCCTTCGGGAGCGAACTTAGCCAAAGTGCAGGCTTCTCCGTTGTACCCGGAACCACCAACAATGGGGACGAAGTCGATTCCTGCAGCGGCGAAGGCTTCGGGGATACCCTGGCCTCCGGTCAGGAACGAATACACCCCGCCAACGTTGGGGTTGGCACGAAGGATGCTCGCCATGTTCTCTTGAGCAGTTGCTTCGTTCCAGCCGTTGGTGGAGCGCGCAACCACGTTGGCGCCACCCTCTTCGAGCGCTTGAATGAGGAACGGCATAGCCCCATCATTCAGTGGAACACCAACAAGACCTTCCAGCACGGCAATGTCTTTGTTGTCGCCCAGGTTGTCCAGCAACCACTGAACGCCGAGCGCACCCGCACTGTTGTAGTCGGGTGACACGATGTAGACGTCTGGGTTGTCATACAAACCGCCCACGGCCATCACGGGGATTCCCTGGTCGGCTGCTGCAGCAAGGGCCGCGTCAACACCAGACGACGAAGCGGGGTCGAACAAAATCGCGTCGACGCCTTCAGCGACAAGGTTGAGCATGGCAGCATTTTGTGCCGCCGCATCGTTATCGTTTGTGCGAACGATGCGCAGTTCAACACGGTCACGGTACTCCGGGCGATCGGCAAGAGCCATCAGCGAAGCAAGCCCCGTCTCACGCCAGGCTTGGCCGGCAAGAGGCTCGGAGAAGCCTATGACGAACTTTTCTTGGGAGCCAGAGCTCTCTCCTGTTTCCGCATCAGGTGCGGGTGCAGGTGCGGGAGCAGGCGGCGGCGCGGAACTACACCCGACGAGGGCGAGAGCGGCGACCGCACCGAGGGCAAGCATGCCCTGGAAACGACGGTCTAACTTCACTGTTTTCTCCTTTGAAATGTGATTTACCTCGCTCCACCTGGACTATCCATCTAGCGGAGCAATGTCCGTTGTGCGGACATGAGGTAAGTAAAGAGCAGAAACACCCCCTTTGTCAAGGCGCGTTGCCGCAAAGCTCGAAAGCCGTCATGAGACGCCCCGAACGAAAAGAACTGCCGAAAGACAGGCGGAGACTCCGCGACTGCGCGATGACAGGCAGTCCGCCAGTCGTAGAACGGACATTTGTCCGTCAAGCCAGTCATGGTGGGCAAAGAGAAAGCACCGGGGCTCCCCCGGTGCTTTCTCGGTCAGCTAGGAACCGTGCACGTAAATCTTTTTATTCACAAACTCTTCGATGCCCAGGCGGCCAAGCTCGCGACCGAAACCGCTGCGCTTCACTCCACCAAAACTCAGGTGGGGGGCGTCCAAACCAACACCGTTAATGAAGACCATTCCGACCTCCAGGGCGTCGCCAACACGCTCGGCGCGCTCAGCGTCGTCGGAGATCACAATGGAGCCGAGGCCATAAGGTGACGAGTTGGCCAGCTCGATTGCTTCCTCATCGCTGGACACCCGGTAGAGCACGGCGACTGGGCCGAAGAGCTCTTCGCGGTAGACAGCCATCTCGGGGGTGACGTTGCTGAGAACTGTCGGGGGAAAGAAGCACCCTTCAGCAATTTCTGAACCAATGTGAAGTGTCGCGCCCTGGGCAACAGCACCACTAACCTGAGCGCTCAAAATATCTGCGGCCTTCTGAGAGGACAACGGCCCGAGGTCTGGGTCCTCGATTCCCGGACCCATTTTGAGGGCACCCATCTTCGCCACGAACTTTTCAGCGAAATCGTCGTAGTACTTGTCCATGACAACGATGCGCTTTGACCCATTACAGGCCTGACCACTGTTCTCAAGACGGCCAGCGACAGCGATGTCAACAGCAGCGTCAAGGTCGGCAGTATCAAGAACCAGACAAACATCTGACCCGCCAAGCTCGAGAACAACCTTCTTCAAGTGTCGTCCCGCCTGCTCGGCAACAGCCGCCCCCGCGCGCTCAGAACCCGTCAGGGAAACACCCTGAACTCGAGGGTCCGCGATAATCGTGGAGATCTGGTCGTGGCTAGCGAAGACGTTCACGTACGCACCCTCAGGGAAACCTGCTTCACGGAAGATGTCTGCAATTGCGCTGGCCGATTTGGGGCATTGTTCAGCGTGTTTCAGGATGACGGTGTTGCCGGCTGTGACGTACGGCCCTGCGAAGCGGGCCACTTGGTAGAAGGGAAAGTTCCACGGCATGATGCCGAGCAACACACCTATTCCCTGACGGCGAATAAAAGCTTTTCCCCCGTCAGGGTTCTCGATGATTTCGTCAGCCAAAAACTCTTCGGCGTTGTCTGCGTAGTACTGGTAAATCTCTGCAGAGAATTCCACTTCACCGACAGCTTGAGCCAGTGGCTTACCCATCTCTTGGACAACGATTCGAGCAAGCTCATCGACACGCTCGTTGTGCAGCTCGGCTACGCGGGCCATCATCTTGGCGCGCTCCGCCACCGTGGTTGTTTTAGAAAAAGTGCGGTAGGCGCTTTCGGCTGAGGCGATAGCCAGCTGGATATCGGCGTCGGTGGACTGGCTGAAGCGTTCAACAACTTCATTAGTGGCGGGGTCAATTACTGCGTACTCGTTCATATGACTCTCCTTACGGGGTGGCTTATTTGTCACCGGGCATGAAAAACCCGGTGTGCTCGTGATAGTCGCCACGATGCGACTATTCACTCCAGGATAGTTGCCCGGAATGCCCCTGTGCACCCCGAATTCATGACACGTTCTGGCTATTCGACCGAGGGCGTCACATAGCTGAGGGGAAGCTGCTCCATCGCCTGGAAATCAGCGCTAATGTCGGAGGCAACCTGAAGCACCTTGGGCAAAATTTCCTCCAAGAGCCGTTCCTCATTTGTTTCCACCGCATGGGTGTTTACATTGATCGCTGCGACCACCTGGCCAGCGCCATTTCTGACCGGCGCGGCCACTGACCTAATCGCTGGTGCTAGCTGCTGGTCGGTCATGGCCCAGCCGCGTGCGCGAACCTGTCGAAGTTCAGCGATGAACTCGTCGTCGGTGGGCTGCCATATCGGGATGATTCCGGATCGGCCGGGGTCGTGACGAATCGCCAGGGCCGCCTCGTCGTCGAGACCTGAGAGCAACACTTTGCCGAGAGAGGTCGCGTAAGCGGGGAAACGGGTTCCAATGTTGACACTCAAGGTGACCAGTTTGGGGACCGCGACCCTCGCCACGTAGACAACATCGCTGCCGTCGAGCTCGGCAATAGATGATGACTCGTTAATGTCGGCGACCAGCGAATGGAGGTGAGGTTCGACCATTTCCCAGAGGCGGTGAGATTGGACGTATGAAGTCCCCAGTTCTAAGACGCGAGGGGTGAGCCCAAACTGGGCCGAGACGTCACCGAAAGACCGGACATATCCGAGTGTTTCTAGGGTGATGAGGATTCGGCGGACAGTTGGCCGAGCGAGTCCCGTCATGCCGGAGAGCTCGGTGAGGGTCAGCGGCCGCTGAACAGATCCGAGCGAGCGAATGACGTCGAGGCCACGCCCAAGCGCCTCGATAAAGTCAGGATTGTCATCTCGCATCACGTTCTCCGGTCCGTGTCAGCTTTGACCACTACCCTAGCGGCGGGTTGTGAGAAGTCGGATTATCCGCAACAATAGTTTTTGTCCGCCAAGCGGACAAGTGTCCGTAAAGGCGAGGAGCTCAATGTCGAACCCCACTACCACCGAGGGGCCACTAGCTGGTCTGCTGGTTGCCGACTTGTCGCGAGTTCTTGCCGGCCCTTTCGCCACACAGATTCTGGGGGACCTGGGCGCAGACATCATTAAAGTTGAAGCGCCCTCGGGTGATGAGACCCGTCATTGGATCCCGCCGGAGAGAGATGGTGTCTCGACGTACTACTTGGGCATCAACCGCAATAAGCGCTCGGTCGTGTTGAACTTTGGCGACGAAGCCGACCAAGAAATGGCGAGAGAATTGTGCCGCCGTGCTGACATTGTGATTGAAAACCACAAACCGGGGGGCTTAAAAAAGTTTGGGCTCGACTACGACGCCATCAAAGCCATCAACCCCGACGTCATCTACGCCTCGATCAGCGGGTACGGCACAGCCGAGGGTGCCAAGCTTCCCGGCTATGACCTCACCGTGCAAGCGGCATCTGGTCTGATGAGTCTCACCGGTGACCCAGACGGCCCCGCGTACCGCTCCGGGGTGTCTGTTTTCGACATCACGACGGGCCTTCAGTCGGTTATCGGGATTCTGAGCGCGCTCCACCACCGGGAGAAAACCGGGGAGGGTCAACACATTGAGGTGAATCTGCTCATGACAGCTCTATCGGTCATGGCCAACCACTCATCAACGTATGTGGCATCGGGGCAGGTCCCTTTCCGAATGGGAAATGCGCACCCCAGCCTGTTCCCTTACGAGCCGATGCCCTGCAAAGACGGCGACATCATTATTGTCGCCGCAAACGACGGTCAGTTTAGGAAGTTGGCAGACGTCCTTGGAGTGAGTCACCTGGCTGATGATGAGCGGTTTGGGACCAGCGAAGAAAGAAACCGCAACCGGGAGATTCTCAAACCTCTAATTATTGATGCTCTGATGGTGAAGACACGCAAAGAGTGGTTCGACCTCCTCAGCGCCGCAGGGGTCGCCTGCGGCCCCATCAACACCATCGGTCAAGGAATCGAGTTCGCCACCGAACTGGGTCTCGAACCCGTTGTCCAGGTGGGCGACGGAGAATCGGCGGTTCCCATGGTGAGGAACGCCATCACATTCTCAGAAACCCCCGCCACGTACCGCAGCGCTCCCCCTGCGCTGGGAGCCCACTCTAACGACATCAAAAACTGGTTGTCAGACACGGAGGACACACCATGACCGAATACCCCACAGGAATTGGCACGAGCACCGTCGACGAAATCAGCCTCCTCGGCCACAATTTGGCTGATGACCTCCTTGGCAAGGTCGGTTTTGGTGAGTTGGCCATCTGGTTAGCGACCAAAAAACGCCCCACCGCGGGTCAGGTTCGGGTTTTTGAGGCGGTCCTTGTGTCGCTCGCTGACCACGGGTTCACACCGATTGCTCTCGCGGCTCGCCTCACCTACTACTCGGCACCGGACTCTCTGCAAGGCGCTATTGCCGCCGGCCTGCTGGGCGGTGGCTCACGTTTCCTCGGCGTCACCGAAGACACCGGCAAATTTCTTCACGACGCCCTGGCGACTCTCGGCGACACCATCGGGTGGTCAGAAGACCAGTGGGATGATGCCGCCCGCGAGGTCGTGACGGGCGCCAAAGCAGCAGGCATCAAAATTCCAGGGCTCGGCCACCCCGTTCACAAAAACGGTGACCCGCGAACCCCGGTCATCATGTCAATCGCCCGCGAAGAAGGCCAGTTCGGCCCCCACTTGGAGCTCTTTGCCGCGATCGGACGCGTTCACTCAGAGATTCTCGGCCGAACTCTTCCCCTCAATGGAGCGGGGGTCGGCGGAGCAACATTAGCCGACTTGGGGTTGCCCATTGACCTTCTTCGAGGGTTTGCCCTCATCGCCCGGACTGCGGGCCTGGTCGGCCACTTGGCCGAAGAGAAGACCCACCCCATCGCACCGGACATCTACATGGCCGTTGACAGGAATGCTGTTTACCGGCCAGACATGAACTAACACCCCGCAACACCAACACATCGCTCAAAGGAGAGAACATGGCACGCCTCACCGCGGTGCTTGCGACAACGCACCACCCCTTCTACCTCAAGGCGACCCACCTCACGCCCCCGGAGGAGCAAATCCCTCAAGCTCCGGAGTGGAAAAGGAAGGTCGAAGCCTACCGGGAGACGCTCACCGCAGCAGACCCCGACATTTTGGTCATGGTCGGGTCCGACCATTTCCACCAATTCTTTTATGACAACTACCCCACCTTCCTGATTGGTAAAGCGCCGCGGTATGACGCAACGTTTTATAACGAAGAGCGGGAATTCTCGATCCCCAAGTATGTGTTGGACGGCCACGAGGAACTCTCCGAGTTCATGCTCCGAGGCCTAATCGATCGGGACTTCGATTTTTCTGTCAGCCACGAATTGAAAATCGACCATTCCATCATCTGCCCCATCATCACCACCAGGCCAGATGCTGACCTCCCCGTGGTGCCGATCTATACAAATATTTTCGCTCCGCCGCTGGCCAGCCCGAAGCGCTTCTACGACCTCGGGCGAGCCATTCGCGAAATCATTGACGAGTATCCGAGCGAAAAGAAAATTGCGGCGGTGGGGTCCGGCCACCTCTCCCTGGAGCTTGGCGGTCCCCGCCAATTCCACGAGACGGGCCCCGACCCCGAGTTTGACCGCCAAGCCATCGAATGGCTGTCAAACGGCGACATTGAGGGCATCTTAGAAAACGTCACCATGGAGTCCATGTCGAAGTCAGGCAACGCCACACACGGCTTCTTAGACCTCATTTTGATGCTCGGTATTGCCGGCCCAGAAAAGGCAGCATACGTGGACAACCTCGACCTGTTTCACACGATGGAAATGTACATGACCTGGTATCCGGAAGGAGACCCCCGATGAGCAAGTATTACGTTAACAAGTTCCTGTTCACCGTTGACCGGGACCCCCGCCTTCTTGCCCGCTACAAATCAGACCCGAAAAGCCTGATGGAGCACTGGGAAAAAGAAATCGGCCCTCGTCTTGGTCAGGGGGGAAACGAGGAAGAGTGGACGACCGTTCTCGCCTTCACGGAAGAGGAACGTCGAGCGCTCGTCGAACACGACTACGTGGCACTCTTCGAGATGGGTGCGCATTTCTTTTTGAATCTCACCATCATGATCGCCCTCTACGACGAGGACTATATGGAGCGAAGCGGGCCCCTGTCATTCCAGCGTGAGATGGCACAGAAACTCTCCCACTGGAAAGGCAAAGACTACCCGTCTGTGCAGCTCTGAGGGGAGCCACAAGAAAGCGCCAGGTCCACCACCCTGGCGCTTTCTTATTGGCCAACGATTGTGCCCAACGGTTCCCTGGTTAGGCCACTGGGGGCGGGTTCAGGCGTCGGTGGCGTGAAATAATTGCCACCAGGGGTGCTGAACCGATGATCGCCACGGCGATTCCCACCGGAGCTACCCAACCGACGTCGTAGAGGGAGTGCAACCCCAGCGCGTGGTCGACAGAGTAACTGCCCGGTCCAGTGAACAAGAGTGCAGCCATCACGATTGCATAAGTGAGGGCCACTTCAAAGCCCCCGAGGTGGCCCCACACTCCTTTAGGCCAGAGGCTGGCGATCGCGACAATCATGGTCGCAAGCACCATAGTGGCGCCCAGCGGTGTGAGGAAACCGGTGATGAGTAGCAGCGCTCCACCCAGTTCAGTGAGGGCGGCCATGACGACAAAAACTTTGCCCGGTTTCAGGCCGCTCGCTTCAAACAGTGGGGCGTGTTTGACCACGCCAAGGCCACGAAACCAGCCAAAAAGCTTTTGGCTGGCGTGGCCGATGACCAGCAGGCCAAAAAGTGCTCTGAGGATGAGGACTCCTTCGTCCATGACGCTCTCCCTTCGCCAGGCCACCCGCGCGTCGGGTAAACCTGGAATCTGCTCAATCGTGTGACTGTCGGCTTGACAGACACTACCGTGGGTCGTATGTTATCGGACAAATGTCCGACTAGCGGTCAGAGATGACTGAGGTCACTGTTCCACCAGAATTCAAAGGAGAATTTCGTGTCAAAGAATCAGTATTCACTGGGAAACGCCGATAACGGGATTGTATTCCGCAACGGAACCGTCCTCACCATGGACGGCAACAAGACGGTCCACCAGGAAGCTGACGTCCATGTGTCGGGCAACAGTATTGTCGCCATCGGCCCCCGTCTGGACGTCCCTGCCGGAACGCAAGAAATCGACGCCAGCGGCGGCATTGTGATGCCGGGAATGATCGACACCCACCGTCACATGTGGCAGACGGCCATGCGGGCATACGGTGCAGACTGGACTCTCACCCAATACTTCGTCTGGTATTACCTCACCCACGGCGCCAAGTTCCGCCCAGAAGACATGTATGCCGGTAACCAGCTCTCAGCCCTCGAAGCAGTCGAAGCAGGTGTCACCACCAGTGTGGACTGGTCACACGGTCTTCGCACCCCCGACCATGCGGAAGCTGCGCTTCAGGCGTTGAAAGACTCCCCCGGACGCTACGTGTTCGCCTATGGGAACATTCACGCAGGACCGTGGGAATGGTCAACATCCCCGGAATTCCAAGCAATGATGAAAAACCGTGAGGAATCGGACACTCTGCGCTACCAAATGGCATTCGACGTCACGGGAGACCCAGAATTCCCCGAGAAAGCAGCCTTTGAAGTCGCCCGCGACTTAGGCCTTACCGTCACCACACACGCCGGTGTATGGGGCGCGACGAGCGACGCCAGCATCGACCTCATGCACCAGGGTGGATTCATGACCCCGGGCACGGTGTACGTCCACGCCACATCCTTGAACGACGACTCGTACCACAAGATTGCCGCCTCAGGCGGATCCGTCTCGGTCGCTACAGAAAGCGAGCAGAGTTGCGGTCAGGGATACCCTCCCACCTGGAAACTCCGCAAGTTCGGCATCCCCGTGTCGATGTCAATCGACACCAGTGTGTGGATGAGCGCCGACATGTTCACCGCTATGCGCACCACCCTCGGCGCTGACCGCTCACGCGAGCACTACGAAGCACAGTCGAAGAGTGACACCATCACCCACTCTCAGCTTCGCGCTGAACACGTCGTTGAGATGGCCACCATCGGCGGCGCAAAAGCTCTCGGAATGGACGACATTGTCGGAAGCCTCGAAGTGGGCAAACGTGCTGACGTGGTGCTCATCAAGAACGACAACTCGCCGGTCATGTATCCACTCGTCAACCCTTACGGCCACGTTGTCATGCAGGTTAACCGCGGCGACGTGCACACCGTGTTGGTCGACGGCCAAATAGTGAAACACAACCACCGCATCAACGACCAGGCTGTGGCAAAGAACAAGGCCGATATTGCCGACACTGTCACCTACTTGCAATCAGAGATGGGAGCAGAAGAGTGGGCAGCGGGGATGACCCCGGACATCCCCGAGTCGAAGGTGATGGATAACCCCTACACCTACACCGACTTCCGAAGCGACGAAACACACAAAAACTAGTTCGAACAGTGAGCGCCGGCCGGTCCCCTGCACCCGGTCGGCGCTCACTTTTTTACCCGTCGGCATCCCACCGCTGTGTGACTCAGGCCGGCTGACTACACTGGGGGGGACAACACTTCGACAAATACGTAAGCGCACAGACGATGACACCTTGGTGGACAGACTTTTTTCTCGCCGTAGCGGTGGCAGCCCTGGTTGCGGTGGTGTCACAGGTGGCCATCTGGCTCATTCAAAAAGTTGTCAGCCGGAAAGTCGAATGGGTGGGCGACCTGTATTCGCAAGTCGTTGGTCGGGTGCGTCTCGCTGTGGGCGTCTGGGCCGTGGCCGCTGTGACAGCAACCGTCACCCCGTTGGATGACTTTTGGTGGCCGATCGTCCAGCGGGCAGCTCTCATCGGCCTGATTTTTTCGCTTGCTGCCATTATTGCTGGGCTCAGCACGTTCGCCCTCAACCGTGTTATTACCCGCTATTCAAACAGTGATGTTGACAGCCCAGACTTGCGCCGCATCAAAACCCAGGTTCAGTTAATCAAACGCCTTCTCAACGCTGTTATTGGCCTGGTGGCTATTGCCCTTGCACTCTTCACTTTCCCCCAGGTTCAAGCGGTTGGGGCTGGTTTACTCGCTTCAGCCGGCGTCCTGAGTGTGATTGGCGGACTCGCAGCCCAAGCAACCCTGGGTAACCTCTTCGCGGGCATCCAATTAGCGTTCAGTAACGCCATTCGAGTCGACGACATTGTCGTCGTCGAAGGTGAGTGGGGTCGCATCGGAGAGATTACGCTGTCCTATGTCGTTGTGTATATCTGGGATGAGCGTCGCCTTGTCGTCCCCAGCACCTATTTCACCTCGAAGCATTACGAAACGTGGACACGGCACGGCCCCAGGGTTTTGGGCGTTGTCATGTTCGACCTGGATTGGCGTGTGCCCATAGCCGAACTTCGATCCTTCTACGAGGAGCTTCTCAACAGCACACCACTGTGGGACGGTCGTGCACAAAACGTCTTAGCTGTCGATGCAACCGGCGGCTATGTCACGGTACGGTGTGTTGCTTCAGCGAAAGACTCGTCTGACCAGTGGAATCTCCGCTGTCTCATCCGCGAAAAAGTAATCGAATGGGTCAGGACCGAACACCCCGAGGCACTCCCGGTCATGAGAATCCAAATGTCTTCTGGCGAGAAGGTTTCCTAAGCCAGTATTTTCGCCAATTCCACAGCTGACCTGGCTGCACGCGAAACTCCCCAACTAGGCGGAGAATCCGCCCCAAACCCATCCCCCGCCATATACAAACCAAAAACGGTGGGGTGCGACCAGAAGAACTCTGAGAAGGGAGTTCGTGTTATCGCATAGCGCCACCTCATTACTGTTGACCCCCACACCCGGGCGTTATCAAATAGTGACCCCATTTCCAGCAGTAAGCGGCCCTGGGAGATGGTGGCATCCTGATCCCACGTTGCTTCACTCCACGCTTCCGAAGCAAACGCTTCAACGCCGAGAAAGCCGTCTGGCCTCGGCCGAAAACGGACATGGTCAATCATGTCCGTTGACCAGGTCGAATCCGGCACATGCCCTTCGCCGTCAAAGACAGCGAGAAGTACCTGCCGTTTGGTGTAATCCACGCGGTCGAGGTCATAGTCGAGGACAAAATCGCTGTGAGCAATTATCGCCTGGGATTGGGCAACAGGGGCGGTCAACACCACACGTCTCGCCCACAGCGGCTCGCCAAAACCGTGACGAACAAGACCGATCCGGTCAACTCCCTCGTGAACAAGGTGACTCACAAAAGTGTGCTGGATGGGCAGGTTTCCCGCCATCGCCTGCATGGTTGTTCGAGCCGGCTCAGCAAAATGCCAACGGTATTCCTTCTGGTGGGGTTTGCCCTCCCACTTGGCCCCTGCAAACCGAGTTAATAGGTCCATCACTTCCCGGTCATCAGACGTCACCTCGTTTGTTGATGTGTCCAGAAGCGACCCTTCCAGGGTCTTTGACGACACCCTCCCACCGGGTCCTCGGCCCTTATCAAGAACCAAAACACGTTTGCCGGAGTCTTCAAGAAGCCTGGCAAGCGTCAACCCGCAGACTCCCGATCCAACAATGACAACATCCCAGGGCTCCATGCCCCAAGTGTAAAGGGCAAAATAGAGGCATGTGTGGGCGTTTCGTGCAAGATGATGACCTCAACGAGGTTCTCACTCGCTACGCCCTCGATGGCCACCGTTTCACCGACTATCAGCCACGTTGGAATCTTGCCCCCACTCAAACCATTGGGCTAATTCGGGCAGTCCAGCACGAGTCAAGTGTTGACAGGCTGATGGGCCCTGCACGCTGGTCGCTCGTGCCACCCTGGGAGAAGAAGCTCGCGTTGCCCTATTCGACGTTCAACGCCCGAGCCGAAAAGGTGTCTACCACCAGAGCCTTCCAGGGCGCGCTGGCCCACCACCGAGCACTCATCCCCACGGGGGGTTATTACGAATGGGTCACAACCAATGGCGTCAAGATTCCACACTTCATCACCACCACCACCGACACGCCTCTCGCTTTTGCTGCCCTATATTCGTGGTGGCAGGGAGACCCATCTTCTCCGCCGCTGTGTACGGCAACTGTGTTGACAACGGACGCGCCTGAGGAACTGGCCTGGGTTCACCCCCGCACACCGGTTTTTGTTCCCCCCGATTCGTGGACAGAGTGGCTTGACCCCGACCGGGAGGGAAACCAGGCAATAGTCAACAACCTGATTGCCCACCAACACGCCATAACAAGCCTGCTACAGGCGTCGCCCGTGGGACCCGTTCGTGGTGAGGGGCCTCAGCTGGTTACCCCGCTGGAGGCCACAAGCTAAGCGTCAAAACGTTGAGGCGTCAATAACAAATCGGTAGTGGACATCGCTGTTGATCACTCGCTCATAGGCAGCGTTGATGTCCGATGCGGAAATAACCTCGACGCTTGCTTCAACGCCGTGCTCCGCCGCAAAATCCAGCATCTGTTGCAGCTGGGCGACCGACCCGATGGTACTTCCGGCAATCATTCTGCGCTGGTTCAGAAGATCAAAAGCGTTCACCGGGTAGGGCTGCCCGCTAATTCCCACGAATACCAACACGCCCCCTAAACCCAGCAGCGACAGGTAAGGGGCAGGGTCGAGCGGAGCGGAAACAGTGTTGACAACGATGTCCAAAGATTTCGATAGCGACTCCATGTGTTCAGAGTCATCCGAATACACAAAGTGGTCAGCACCCAGTTCCAAGGCGTCTTCTCGTTTGTTTAGTGAGTGGGAAAAAACTGTTACCTCTGCGCCCATGGCCTTAGCGAACCGGACCGCCAAATGGCCCAAGCCCCCGAGACCCACCACACCAACTCTTTTACCCGGGCCTGCGCCGAAGCGCTCCAGCGGCGCATACACGGTGATGCCTGCGCACATCAGAGGAGCGCCTGCTGCCGAATCAAGACCCTCCGGGACGGACAACACATAGTTTTCATCGACCACAATGCCGGTGGAATATCCGCCCTGGGTGGGAGTAACGCCATCCTTTTCGAACCCGGCAAACGTTTCAATCATGCCTTTTTCGCAATAGTTTCCCTCGCCAGACAAACAGTTCTCACACTCCCGGCAGGAGTCGATGTACACGCCAACACCCACGCGCTGACCGACGGAAAAACGTGATACCCCGTCCCCCACGGCAGTGACCAGCCCAATGATTTCGTGCCCGGGCACGATGGGGAAGACTTGAGACTGCCACTCTTCCCTGACTCGGTGAATGTCGGAATGGCAGATGCCCGAGTGGGTAATGTCAATCGCCACGTCGTGGGCGCCCAGGTCTCTGCGCGTGAAGCTCCAAGGAACAAGTTCATCACCAGCAGCCATCGCGGCGTATGCACGTACGTCCATTGTCTCCTCTTTTCGCTCGCAGGCCATGAATCAGCCCTCAACCCCACACTAGGCTAAATACTGTGCCTGTTTTGCCCATAGTTGTTAGCGGCCATCCGGCCCTCCACCAGCCAGCGCACGCCATCAAAGAATCAACACCGGACGTGCGGCAGTTGGTCTCCGACATGACCGAAACCATGCACGAGGCGCCAGGCGTTGGCCTGGCAGCCCCCCAGGTGGGGGTGTCGTTACAGGTTTTCGTCTGGTACTTCGATGACGGCGAACACCAACACCAGGGTCACGTCATCAACCCACGCCTGAGCGTCTCCGGCTGGCCGAGACATCTGCTGTGGGGAGAACCCGATGAAGAAGGGTGCCTATCGGTCCCGGGCCTCCGTTCCCCGCTCGCTCGTTACCCGAGAGCCCGCCTCACCGGCACTGACCTCGAAGGTAAACGAGTCGATGTTCTCGCTGAAGGCTGGTTAGCAAGGATTTTCCAGCACGAATACGACCACGTCCGAGGCATTCTTTATGTGGACAGGCTCAACAACCGTCGACGGCGCCGCCTCTGGGCAGAAGCCCACACTGCGGGGTTGGGAACCACCTTGACATCGTGGACACCCGGAGTCGACGGGGAAGAGGGAGACTTTGCTCCGGGTCACGACTCGGCTGATGCCTAAGGCATCACACCGACGAATCTCAACGTCGCCGCAACGACTGCAGCCCCAATAATGACAACAATGAATGGTGCCCGCACCCACAACAACACCGCAGCTACAACCAGCGCAGGTATTCGAGCATCCAGCAACACACCACCGGGGCCTTGCAAGGTTTGAGAGGCCACCAACGATGCCAACAGCGCAACCGTGACAATTGCCGCCACCCGGGACAGCGCCGGCCCCTCCACCAGTCGCTGCGGCACCACATAGCCGGCAAGTTTGATGGCAAAAACTGCCAACGATGCTCCAATAACCACCCACCACAGGTTGCTCACGATGGACTCTCCGATCGCGGCGGCCGAATCGGGCTCCTCCGATGACGCCATAAAGCAACCGCAATGGCCACAGCAGCGACCACCACCACGGGGATCCCTGCCGGGACAGCCGGCAACAACACAACGGTCACCACTGCCGCACCCAGTGCAACAAAGGCCGGCTCCCCTTCTTTCAACCTTGGCCACACCAACCCCAAAAATGCTGCCGCGGCGGCGGCATCAAGGCCGTATGTGCGGACATCTCCCACCACGTCACCCAATAGTGCGCCGGCGAGTGTGGCAAGGTTCCAGCCGATATACAACGCGACGGCGGTCGTCCAAAAACCAGCTCGGCCGGCATCGATCGACGCCTGGTTTGACCCGACAGCCGTCGACTCATCCACCGTCCATTGCGCAGCCAAAGCTCTCTTCGTCCCGCCAGGGCCAATAATCGGCGACATTCGCAGACCGTATAGACCATTTCGAAGTCCGAGCAGTGCAGCAGTGAACACTGCCGGCACCCATGCGCCCATTCCCCCAGTTCCCATGATTCCAATCAGCGCAAACTGCGACGCTCCGGAAAACATCACAAGACTCAACACCATGGTTTGCCAGAGAGAAAATCCGGACACCACTGCCAAAGCACCAAAGGAAATGCCAGAGACGCTGACCGCCAGCGCCACTTGGATTCCCTGGCTTTTTGCCAGACGAATCTGGGCGGTATGGTCCGCGGTCACGAGGAGCTACCCTGTGACCTCCCTCGGACATCAACACCGTGAATGCCGTTGTGGTAGCGGAGTGTGGGGAACGCGGCGGAAATACTAAATCCCACCCCCGGTATGCGGTGGGCGGAGAACACACCGCCGAATGCTTCCGTCCTCGCTCGCATGTCTTTCATGCCGCGCCCATCGAGAATTTCGATAAGGGCCCGCTGGTGTTCGGCGATACCATACGCGGTGTTTTCACCTGCTTCTTCACGGATCTTGTTTTGGGTGCGAATACCGTCGTCGTCGATACGTAAGTGCATTCCTTGCGCGCTCCAGGTCATGCTGACCTTTGCGGTGGTTCCGGGGCCTCCGTGTGTCCGGGAATTGTTGAGCGCTTCTTGCAGGATGCGGAATATGGCCAACTCTGCGCTGGATCCCAGCGGGAAGCTCTCCCCCGCCTCCTCGTAGTGGACCATAATCCCCGACTTGTCCATCGCCTCAAACAGGTCAGTGAGCGCAACCAGAGAAGGTTCGCTGTCTGATTCCTCCTGCTGGGTTCTCACCACATTGACCACCCGGCGCATGTCCCCCAGCACGACTCGAGCGTCATCAGCAATGGCGCGGGCCGCTCGCGATGCCGCTTCCGGATCAGAATTTGCCGCAAACGAAGCGCCTTCAGCCCGAGAGATCATGCTCGTGAGCGATGCGGCGGCCGCGTCGTGGACTTCGGCAATGAGGCGAACCCGGTCATTGAGTTCAGCCAAACGAAGCTCGTGATCAATACGATCATATTCTTGATGAACAAGCTCGTCCGCGTCCTGTGCAACTCTCGAGCGCTTCGCCCCCCACAGCAGGCCAAAAGTAACAGTCGCGACAAGACAAACGGTGGCGACGATGAAAAGAGCGAGGACTGTTTCGTTGGAGGTCATCCACGACGCCATGTCATCCCCTCCACCTCGCTGACCCAAAGTCGTCAGTCCGACCCGTGCCACTGAACAGTTGTGATGGTGTTGCTCCTCGACTTGGACTCGAACCAAGAACCTACCGGTTAACAGCCGGTTGCTCTGCCAATTGAGCTATCGAGGATCGCCCGCTAGGACGCCATCATGTTACCAGAGCCCCGGGCTCGATTTCTTCGAGAGCTCAGTCTTCGCGAAGTAGTCGCCTCGAGGTTTCAATGTCGACCAAGGAGCGTTGAATCTCCCGGTACCGATCGGGGTCGGATTCTTGGTCCAGTCTTTGAAGAAGACCGAGAAGCTCCGCTTTCTTACGCAGAAGGTCACGATCCAAAAACGACGAGGTCACCCCCATGCCGTATCGTGACAGATTGTCACTTCGGTCAGGCAGGGGAAAAACGGCCAGCTGCTGAACAAAAACAGTGAGAGTGTCAGGAACCTCTTCGACCAAAGCCTGCGCCCAGTTGGCCTTCCCGTAGTGGTCAAAAGCGGACACCATCGCGTCTCTCACCACCTGCAGAGCCCCGTGAGTGAAATGGCCCTGCAGAACCTTCACCGCTCTCTCTTCTGGAATATCAGCACACAGCTGGATGAGCACGGTCAACACGTCCCGCTCCATACCCGTCACCGGATCGTTCGGCAAGGATGAAACCGAATAGGCAGGCTTCGCCTCCGACTCTCCCGTGACAGCGGAACTGCCAGATCTGGGGGCTTTGGCTGAAGGTCCGGCGCTCTGCCTCATCAGCCTGGTGACCTCGGCGGGGTCCATCCCCACCCAGCCGGCAAGCTCTCGGGCATAGCCGTCACGGATAATGGGGTCTTTGATGGTCTTCACCACATCGACCGCAGAACGCAGGCCATCAGCGCGCCCCTCAACAGTGTTCAAATCCACCTGATCCAAAATGCGGCGAATCATAAACTCGTGCATCGGGCGCCTAGATTCAATCACCTGAACCAGGGCCTCATCGCCCTGGTTCAGTCTCACATCACACGGGTCAAGACCCTCCGGAGGAACAGCAACATAGGTATTCGCGGTGAACTTGTCCTGGTCATAAAAAGCTTTGGTGGCGGCCTTTTGCCCCGCCTCATCGGGGTCAAACGTGAAAATCACTTCTCCGCGTTTTTGTTCGAGACTATTTTCGTTATCGCCCATTACCCGGCGAATCAACGGAATATGGTCGGCGCCAAATGCCGTCCCACAGGTCGCGACGGCTGTGGTGATGCCCGCCAAATGGCAGGCCATCACATCCGTATACCCCTCGACGATCACTACCTGCCGCTTTTTTGCAATGTCACGCTTTGCAAGATCAAGCCCGTAGAGCACACGAGACTTGTGATACACCTCGGTTTCCGGCGTATTCAAATATTTCGGCCCCTTGTCATCATCGGTCAGTTTTCGGGCCCCAAAACCGATGGTCTGCCCCGTCACGTCACGGATCGGCCAGATGAGCCGCCCGCGGAAACGGTCATACACCCCCCGGTCTCCTTGGGAAACAAGACCCGCTTCGATAAGTTCTGGGACGGTGAAGCCCTTCTTCGTGAGATGTCCAGACAGAGAGTCATACGACTGGAGGGCATAGCCGATTCCGAAAGATTCGGCTGCCAACTGGTCAAAGCCGCGTTCGGCCAGAAACGCTCGACCTGCTTCAGCCTGCGGTTCGTGCAGTTGAGCTCGGAAATACTCTTCCGCCGCCGTATTCGCCTGGAATATGCGGCTTCGGTTTTTCCGGTCAGGCGCTGCCTGGCCGTCTTCGTAGGTGAGTGCGAAGCCGGCCTTTTCTGCCAGATGCTCAACAGTTTCGGTAAAACCACGGGAGTCAATTTTCTGGACAAAGGTGAACACGTCACCACCCTCACCGCAACCAAAACAGTGGTAAAACCCGACCTGTGTTCGGACATGAAAACTGGGGCTTCGCTCATCATGAAAAGGGCACAAACCCTTCATTGAGCCAGACCCCGCCTGTTTCAAGGTGACATACTGCCCGATGACGTCAGCGATATTGATGCGACTACGCAACTCATCAATGTCACTTCGACGTATACGACCGGGCACGTTGCCAGTGTAGTTTGCCCGCGCCACAATATGCCTGCGCTGTTGGGTCGCCTGTGGGAAAGTTAGGACCTCACCAGGCGTTCGTGCCAGACAAGAGCTGTCTGGTCGGTCAATGACGCCACCTGGTCGACAACGACGCGACGCTGCTGATCTGGTGTATCGCAAGCGTCCCAGTCAGCCGCAAACATCGGGTCCAACCCGTCACCTTTCGCCGCCCACAGGGCATCGAGGAGTTCGGTCAAAACCTTTCGCTGTCGCTCGTAGAGCGGCGCTCGTGTCTCGTGGCTCATCACAGCAGTAGCGACAATGCCCTTGAGCAGGTCTATTTCGACACGGACACTGTCGGGCACCGATACGTCGAATCCATGTCTCGACGTCGAATCAACACCTGAGTTTCTCGCGGAAAGGCTGACGGCCTGAGCGAACCGGCCAATGGCAGTGCTCGTGAAATTTTTCAATCTAGCCAAGTCTGCTCGCGACCCATCACAACCATTAGGCCACGTATCCAACGCTTGAAGGCGGTCAAGAGCGACGTCCACATCATCGCGAGACACCGACTGTCCGGACCAGCTCACGGTGTGGTCAAGAAAAGCCCGGCGGCTCTCCGGGCTGGCCAGCGCCACCGGGTCCAGGAAACCCCCAACAATGGCGTCTTCAAAGTCGTGAACCGAATAGGCGATGTCATCCGATAAATCCATCACTTGCGCCTCCACACTGACATGCCCAGCGGGAACGCTATCGCGCATCCACTCATACACCTCAAGATCGTCGTCGTAGACTCCAAACTTAACCCGACCCCCGCTATTGCCCGTGACGTGAGCCAAACGCCAGGGGTATTTGGTGGACGCATCTAAACTTGCCCGAGTGAGGTTGAGGCCTAAACTCCGACTCTCTCCAAATCGCTTCGATTCCAACCTGGTCAACACCCGAAACGTTTGAGCATTTCCCTCAAACCCACCAATATCCTCCGCCCACGCGTTGATAGCGGTCTCACCGTTGTGACCAAACGGCGGGTGGCCCAAATCGTGAGCCAGACAGGCGGTGTCGACAACGTCAGGTTCTACCCCGACGGCCTCGCCGATTTCTCGACCGACTTGGGCGACTTCGAGAGAATGTGTTAGACGGTTTCTCGCGAAATCCATGCCGGCAGCCGGGCTCAACACTTGGGTTTTTTGGGCGAGGCGTCGAAGAGCTGACGAGTGAATCAACCGCCCCCGGTCCCGTTGAAAGTCACCCCTCGCTGACGAATGCTGTTCGGGCGCGAACCGTTGCCGATCGGCCGCACCATAGTGAACACTAGCCACCGCTCGTATCCAATTCAGCCGCCTCCAGGGTGCAACTTTCCCCTAGGGACACCTCTTGTGAGTCCAACCACCCGTCGGGCAAAGCGGTTTTTTTGGGGCTTCCCGCTCGGCCACGCGGACCCTCAACACCATCAGGAGGATACGGTTGGCTGGCGTCTAATTCACCCAGATAGTCATCGAGCATTTGCAGGCTTTCCACTTGGGCAAGACGGGCCCGAAGGTCGCCGCCAACGGGGTATCCCTTGAAATACCATGCGACGTGTTTGCGAATGTCTCGGCATGCTCGCTCTTCATCGTTGTCGAAAAATTCGACGAGCAACTCGGCGTGACGGCGAAACGCTTGGCCCACCTGGGCGAGCCCGGGTCGATACCGGGTCTCGCTTCCGGCGAAACCGGCGGCCAGGTCACCAAACAGCCACGGCCGGCCGAGACACCCTCGTCCCACCACCACCCCATCACAGTCGGTTTGAGCCATCATGGACAGCGCGTCTTCAGAGCTCCAAATATCCCCGTTGCCGAGAATCGGAACGTCGGTAATTGTCTCTTTCAAGTGCCCAATGGCTGCCCAGTCTGCATGACCGGAATAAAACTGGTCCGCGGTTCTTGCGTGCAGGGCGATCGCGGCCACACCGGCTCCTTGTGCCGATTTGGCGGCTTCGATGTAGGTCAAGTGGTCAGAGTCGATACCTTTGCGCATCTTCACTGTCACGGGAATACCACCCGCAGCTTTGACGGCCTTTTCAACAATCTGCCGGAAAAGGTCCTTTTTCCACGGCAGCGCCGCCCCGCCCCCCTTTTTGGTGACTTTGGGAACCGGGCACCCAAAGTTCAAATCAATGTGGTCACAGTGGTCATCGTCCACGAGCATTCTCACTGCTCGGTCTATGACATCCGGGTCGACGCCATACAACTGAATACTGCGTGGGGTTTCACTCTCGTGGTGTTTGATCAGGCGCATCGTGTTGGGTGTTTTTTCCACCAAAGCCCGAGAGGTAATCATTTCGCTGACATACAACCCGGCACCAAACTCACGGCAGAGCCTGCGAAAAGCGGTGTTGGTGATACCCGCCATCGGCGCCAATACCACGGGGACATCCAGGGGAATGCCCCCAATGGTCAGAGCGTTGACGGCCTGGGGTCGCTCTGTCACAGCAACCATGGTTTTACGCTCCCCCCAACCGCTCCTGGAGGTAACCGTGGAGGCGGTCCAGCGAAACGCGCTCTTGAGCCATAGTGTCTCGCTCGCGAACAGTAACTTGCCTATCTTCCAGGGACTCAAAGTCAACTGTCAGGGCAAAAGGTGTGCCGATTTCGTCGTGTCGACGATAGCGGCGCCCAATCGCGCCGGCGTCGTCAAAATCGACCATCCAGTGGCCGCGAAGATCTTGGGCAATAGATTTTGCGAGCGGAGTAAGGTCTTCGTGACGAGATAGCGGTAAGACCGCCACCTTGATGGGCGCAAGTCTGGGGTCAAGACGCAGCACCGTTCTCGTGTCCACACCACCCTTCGCGTTGGGGGCTTCATCTTCGGTATACGAGTCGACGAGGAAAGCCATAAGGGAACGGGTGAGACCTGCCGCCGGTTCGATGACGTACGGCGTCCAGCGGGAGTCTTTTGACTGGTCAAAGTACGACAGGTCAACACCGGAGTGCGTGGAGTGCGTGGAGAGGTCAAAATCGGTGCGGTTCGCAACGCCTTCCAACTCTCCAAACTCTCCCGAGGCGAAGCCAAAACGGTATTCGATGTCGACAGTCCGTTTGGAATAGTGGGACAATTTTTCTGTCGGGTGCTCAAAAAGTCGAAGGTTGTCGGGGTCAATTCCCAGGTCCACATACCACTGGTACCTGGTGTCAATCCAATACTGGTGCCATTCTTCGTCTGTTCCCGGCTCGACGAAGAACTCCATTTCCATTTGCTCGAATTCCCTGGTCCGGAAAATAAAGTTCCCGGGAGTAATCTCATTGCGGAAACTTTTCCCCACCTGCGCAATCCCACACGGCGGTTTCAGCCTGGCCGCCTGCAAAATGTTGGCGAAGTTCACAAAAATTCCCTGAGCTGTTTCTGGGCGAAGGTAGTGCAAGCCTGCCTCGTCATCGACGGGTCCCAAAAAAGTCTTCAACAGGCCACTAAAGGCGCGGGGTTCCGTGAACTGGCCGGCTGTGCCACAGTGCGGACAATTGACCCCCTTCACACCGCCCTCAGGCAGGCGGCCCTTCTTTTCTTCAAATTCTTCAATCAGGTGGTCTTCGCGAAACCGCTTATGACAACTCAAACATTCCACGAGTGGGTCAGAAAACACTTCCACGTGTCCGGAGGCTTCCCACACGGCTTTCGGCAAAATCACTGCCGAGTCGAGCCCCACCACGTCGTCACGCAACTGCACCATGTGGCGCCACCACTGCTTTTTGATGTTCTCTTTGAGTTCAACACCCAGTGGGCCGTAATCCCATGCGGAGCGGGACCCGCCATAGATTTCACCGGACTGGAAAACGAAGCCTCGACGCTTAGCAAGCGCGATGACTTTATCCAGTGTGGAACTCGGCGCCATGAACGACCCTTTCGTCTGAAATCATCCGAAGTAGTTAGCCTACTTGCGAAAACTGTTGTCTTTGCTCACCGGGGCGTCAACGGCTTTCCCGAAACGCCTCGTTCGACGGGAATATTCCTCGATTGCCTCCCACAGCACCCGCCTGCTCATATCAGGCCACAGGGTGTCGACAAAAACCATTTCGGCGTACGCCGACTGCCACAACAAAAAGTTGCTCGTGCGCTGCTCACCGGATGTTCGAATAAACAGGTCAACATCGGGCGCGTCTGGCACATATAAGTGTTTTTGCAGGGTGGTGTCTCGAATACCGTCGGGTTTCTGCTTCCCCGACTTCACATCCCTTGCAATAGCCCGGACAGCGTCAATGATTTCTGCCCGGCCCCCATAGTTCACACACATGCTGAGGGTGAGCCCGGTGTTTTTTTTGGTCAACTCTTCAGCAGCCGTCAGGTCGCTAATGACCGATGACCACAGCTTTGGGGCCCTGCCCGACCAGACAATTCGAACATTCCAGGCAGCTAACTGGTCGCGTCGCCTGCGCAACACGTCCCGGTTGAAGCCCATCAAAAACCGCACCTCGTCGGGTGAACGGTTCCAGTTCTCTGTCGAAAACGCATAGACCGACAAATGTGTCACGCCTGCCTGAATCGCACCGGCCACAACATCGAGTAACGCCGCTTCGCCGGCCCGGTGTCCTTCGACCCGGGGCAACCCCCGCTGGTTAGCCCACCGGCCGTTCCCATCCATGACAATGGCGACGTGCTTCGGCACTGCACTCTCCGCGAAAGTCGGCGGTTTCTCTCCGGTCCAATCAACGGGGAGCATCGGAATATCAGTGGTCATGACACCACCCCTGCAGACTTTTTGGCCGACGCCGTACGCTCACGGTCCATCGCGGCGAGCGCTTTCACCGACCGCTCCACGTGATACTGCGTGAAGGCCGTAATCAACGCTGAAGCCTGCTTGCGGGCTTTCTGGCTCGTGGACTCTGCAACGGGCCAGTCGCCCCGAGCCAAAGCAATCAGAAGTGCCAACACTTCTTCGTCAATTTTCGGGGAGCCTGGCGGGGCGACGGCGTCACTCACCACTCCCCCCATGGAGATAACAAACGCGCTGTGCGGGCCTTCTTCACCGGTTTGAGCGCAGTGGGTGAGTTGAACAGCCCAGCCGGCAAGCGCCAGCGACCGGAGCAAGTAACTGTCTAACGTCAAGGACGGGTCGTGTTCTTTCAGTGACAGGGATTTCAGGGCGGCCAACAGCAGCGAAAACTGACCAGATGACCCGTCGTGTTCAGTGAGTCGGTCGCAGGTTTCAGCCATCGACGACGCGGCGGTGAAGAGTTCATAGTCTTCGGAAATGGGCCCGCCAAAAGAACCCAGCGTCTCCACCTGTTGAACAATGTCGAGGCTTTTGCCTGTTGCCCACTGAATATCGACAAACATGAACGGTTCCAGCCTGGACCCAAACCGACTAGTCGTTTTTCGGACCCCTTTCGCCACGGCGCGGATTTTGCCGTGTGTGCGGGTCAACAGCGTGACTATGCGGTCTGCTTCACCCAACAGATGGGTGCGCAGGACAACTGCGTCGTCACGGAAACTTGGCATTTACCCAGTATGGCGAAGCCTCGACGGCGAAACCGTGTGAAACACCTGGTCTAGTGGGCGGAAGAAGCCATAGCCGGCTGTTCGGAGTCCATCCGAAGCGCACGGTTGACCGCCGACACAATGGCTTTGAGCGACGCGGTGGAAATATCGGGATCAATGCCCACCCCCCACAGTGTCCGTCCGTTTACTTCCAGCTCAACGTAGGCGGCAGCATGCGCGTCGCCACCTTTTGCCATGGTGTGTTCAACGTAATCAAAAAGCTGAATTCCGATGCCCTCTTTTTCGAGAATTTTCAGAAATGCGTCAACAGGCCCGTTTCCTTCGCCCTCTTTGTCGACTACGTCGTCTTCGTCTCGGATGCGGATCTTCAAACTCACCGTGCCACCCAAATCAGAGTTAGTCGCAGTGGAGAGAAGTTCAAAACGTCCCCACTTTTCTTCGGTCAGGTCGGCAGGCAAATACTCGTCTTGGAAAATCGTCCAAATGTCACCGCTACTGACTTCGCCACCCTCGGTGTCGGTTTTCTTTTGCACCACTTGGCTGAACTCAATTTGGAGCCGGCGAGGCAGGTCCAGATGGTGATCGGACTTCAGCAGGTAGCTGACACCGCCTTTACCCGACTGTGAGTTCACTCGGATGACGGCCTCATAGCTTCTGCCAACATCTTTCGGGTCAATCGGCAGGTAGGGAACAGCCCATTCAAGGTCAGCGACTGACACTCCCTGCTCGGCGGCTTTCTTATCCATCGCCTCAAAGCCTTTTTTGATGGCGTCCTGATGCGAGCCGCTAAACGCGGTGTAAACCAGGTCACCAGCCCAGGGGCTTCGCTCGGGAACACTCAACTGGTTGCAATATTCGGCGGTTCGGCGAATAGTGTCCAAGTCGCTCAAGTCAATTTGGGGGTCGATTCCCTGGCTAAACAGGTTCATCCCCAGGGCAATCAGGTCAACATTTCCGGTTCGCTCCCCGTTTCCAAACAGGCAACCTTCAATCCGGTCAGCACCGGCCATATAGCCAAGCTCTGCCGCCGCAATGGCCGTGCCTCGATCGTTGTGAGGGTGAAGGCTAACAATGATGTTCTCACGGTTATCCAAATGGCGACACATCCACTCAATCGAATCCGCATACACGTTGGGTGTCGCCATTTCGACAGTGGCCGGCAGGTTGATGATCAGTTTTCGCTCGGGGGTCGGAACCAGCACTTCCATGACCTTGTTACACACCTCGACGGCGAAATCCAATTCGGTTCCGGTGTAGGACTCGGGTGAATATTCGTAAAAAATCTCGGTGTCGGGGATGGTTGCTTCAGCCTCAACACACCATTTCGCTCCGCTCAGGGCGATGTCGATGATGCCCTGCCTGTCGGTGTTGAACACCACATCACGCTGCACCACACTTGTCGAGTTGTACAGGTGAACAATGGCGCGTTTTGCGCCTTTCAGGGATTCGTAGGTCCGGTTGATGAGGTGTTCCCGAGCCTGCGTCAACACCTGAATGGTGACGTCGTCCGGGATGAGGTTTTCGTCGATCAAGGTTCTGACAAAGTCAAAGTCTGTTTGGCTGGCAGACGGGAAGCCCACTTCGATTTCTTTGAAACCCATGTCAACAAGCATCGAGAACATGACACGTTTGCGCTCCGGGCTCATCGGGTCAATCAAGGCTTGGTTTCCATCGCGCAAATCAACGGCGCACCAACGGGGCGCTTCAGTGATCGTCTTATCGGGCCATGTGCGGTCAGGCAGGGACACCTGAAATTGGTCAGCGTATGGCCGATATCGGTGAATCGGCAGGGGGCTGGGCTGTTGGCGGTTTTCCATGACTAATCCTTCTTCTTTGACTCGCCCAGGTGGGGCGAAAACAGTGGGGGCCAAGCAGAAACTCCGCGACTGGGGATGGCCTAGAGCGAAATCCCATCGCGGCGAGGAAGAAGGAGAAACTGGCCCACGCGTTTAGGGTAGCAGAATGCTGATTTTTTGGCACAAAACGGTGTCAGAACCCCAACCGTCCCAGCTTTTTGGCATCTTGCTGCCAGTTTTTCGACACCACCACGTGTAACGACAAGTACACCGGTTTGCCCAGGTGGGCAGTAATAGCTTTACGTCCAGCCTCGCCAATGGCTTTCAACCGGGAACCGCCTTTACCAATCAGAATGCCTTTTTGGCTGTCTCGCTCGACCACCAGATTCGCGAAAATCTTTGTCGGCCCGGAACCTTCTGGTTCGAGAATATCTTCGATGGTGACAGCTAAAGAGTGCGGCAGTTCATCTTCCAAGCCCTCGAGAGCTGTTTCTCGAATCATTTCGGACAACCCCATCCACAGGTCATCGTCAGCGATAGTGCCCGAGTCGTAAAGTTGGGGTGATTCGGGCAACAGGGCAAGAATTTCGTGTGCCACCAGCTGCACCTGATCTCCGGTAACAGCGGAAATGGGAATGATGTGTTCCCAGTCACACAGCTGAGACACTTCAAGAAGCCGTTCCGTGATCTGGTTTTTTGACGCCTGGTCGCACTTGGTCACTACTGCCACTTTTTTCACCTGAGGCGAGGCCGCGACAAGCTCGGTGATGAACCGGTCCCCGGGTCCCACTTTCTCCGTCGCCGGGAAACATTGAACAATCACATCAACATCACCGAGTGTCTCCTTCACTAACTCATTGAGACGCTTCCCCAGGAGTGTTTTCGGCCGGTGAACACCGGGCGTGTCCACGATAATGATTTGACCGGTGTCAAAGTGGGCAATACCGCGGATGGTTCGCCGCGTCGTCTGAGGTTTTGACGATGTTATTGCCACCTTTTGCCCCACCAAGGCGTTCGTGAGAGTTGACTTCCCCACATTCGGCCTACCGACAATGCTCACGAAGCCCGCCCGGTATTCGGTCATGGGATCACAATCTCGCCGGTGTGGGCGCGTTCGAGTTCGCGTCTGCTGGCCAAAACGTTTGCGAACTCAGGTGTTGGCGTGACGCGTATCCACTGCACCCTCGCTTTGGGGCTTGCCGGGGTTTCTGCCTCAAAAAGAAGCCCGTATGCCACCTGCTCGCTTCCACCGTCAACAAGGCGGCCCAAATATTTCGCCATCAAACCGCCCACCGTGTCAACATCGTCATCGTCATCGTCAATGTCGATGTCATAGAGCTCAAAGAAGTCATCAACCGAATATTTCGCGGGAACCCGATAGGTGTCATCTCCCAGGACCTCCACACCACCCTCATCGTCGTCATATTCGTCGGTGATTTCACCGACGAGTTCTTCGATGAGGTCCTCCATAGTGACCAGCCCGGAAATTCCCCCGTATTCGTCAACCACTAAAGCAAGGTGGGTTTTCTGTTGCTGAAAAAAACGCAGAGCGTCATCCGCCTTTTTGCTCTCCGGCAAAAAAACGGCCGGTTTGATGAATGCGGTGACCGGCTGTGTTCTCACTTTTTTGGACGTCTCCGTGAGAACTTCGGCAACATCCTTCAGATACAGCAACCCCATGACGTCGTCAACATCTTTGCCCACCACAGGCATCCTGGACGCACCCGACTCGACAAAAAGCTCCATCGCCTGTGTCAGTGTCGCCGACTCTGACACAGTCACCATGTCGGTTCTTGGAACCATCACTTCTCGAACAATGGTGTCGCCAAAATCAAATACCGAGTGGAGAAGTTCGCGGTCTTCCTGTTCTAACACTTCATAGTCGGCAGCTTCATCGACCATGCTTCGAAGCTGTTCCTCACTGGCCAGCGGCCCACCGCGGGGCCTCCCGGGGGTGACAAATCGGCCGATAATTATCAGGCCTTCAGCGAGCGGGCCCAACACAATCCGTGTCAAACGAACCAGCGGCGCGCCAAGACGGATGGTTTGGCGCGGATGCGTCATGCCCACGCTTCTGGGTGATGACCCCACCGCCACGAAAGACACACCAATGATGACCACCGCCGACACCACCAGTGCCACCCACCACTCGTCAAATACTTGAACAAAAGCGAGAGTAATCAGCACGGTGGCAAAGGTGTCAACGATGACTCGAACAAACGTCAGGGCAGTGTGGTGAGCGGGAGTGTCACCAGCTATTTGTCGCAAGGCTTCGGGCGGCCTTGCTTCCTCCGCAATATCGAGAATGTCGTGGCGGGAGAGCACTTGCATTGCCCCGTCAATGGCGGCAAAAACGCCGCCAATAATCACCAAAACAATGGCAATGAGAATGAACAACGTGGTCACGCGCCAGACCCTGCAACTTCCCGAAAGTCAGTCAAAATCTGGTTCTGAAGACCAAACATCTCTTTTTCTTCCTCTTCATCTGCATGGTCAAAACCAAGCAGGTGAAGAAGGCCGTGAACAGTCAACAGTTTCATTTCATCAACGGTGGAGTGTCCTGCGCTCACAGCTTGTTTCGCCGCAACCGTTGGACACACCACAATGTCACCCAAAATTCCTGTGACGGGGGGCTCACCGGCTCGGCCGGGGCGAAGCTCATCCATGGGGAAACTCAACACGTCAGTCGGGCCGGGCTCCATCATCCATTGGATGTGTAGCTGCTCCATCGCGGTCTCATCAACAAATATCACGGCAACATCTGCTTCCGGGGACACGCGGAGCCTGCCGAAAGCAAAATCGATCAGGTCGCCCACCCATTCCAGGCGGAGGTCAACCCCGGATTCGTTGGTGACCTCAACGCTCACTTTGTGCCCCCCGATCCGTCGCCAAAACGGGCGTAGGCGTCGACAATAGCGCTGACCAACTTGTGTCGAACAATATCTTTGGCGCTCAACCGCTCAAAATGAATGTCGTCGACACCGTCGAGGATGTCGACCACTCGCGCCAACCCCGACTGTCCGCCGGGAACATCGACCTGCGTGACATCGCCTGTGATGACCATTTTTGAGCGGAAACCCAAACGGGTGAGGAACATTTTCATTTGCTCGGGGGTGGTGTTTTGTGCTTCATCCAAAACAATGAACGAGTTATTGAGGGTTCTGCCTCGCATGTAGGCAAGCGGAGCCACTTCAACAGTGCCCGACGCCATCAGCTTCGGAATAATGTCGGGGTTCATCATTTCGTGCAGGGCATCAAATAGGGGCCTCAAATAGGGGTCGATTTTTTCCGCCAACGTTCCCGGGAGAAAACCAAGCCGCTCCCCCGCCTCCACGGCAGGCCTGGTCAAAATAATGCGGTCAACCTCGTTGTTGTCTAAAGCTTCGACAGCTTTTGCCATAGCAAGATACGTTTTCCCCGTTCCTGCGGGCCCAATACCAAAAACAATCGTGTTGGTATCAATCGAATCAACATATTTTTTCTGGCCCAAGGTTTTTGGCCGAATGGTTCGGCCGTTGCGGGAAATTATGGGATGCGCCAACACATCAGCGGCGGCCTCTTCAGATTCTTGTCTAATCCGCGCCGCCTGGCTGACTTCTCCCGCGCCGACCTCAACACCATGGCGGGCAAGGTCGATGAGCTCATCCAACAGGTCAATCGCTTCATTGACATTCCCGGGGTCGCCGCTGACACTTATTTGGTTACCTCTGGCGTAAATACTGACCCGGGGGCACTCTTTCTCCACCTGCCCCAAAACACGGTCGTGAACACCCAAAACACGGATCATGGCGACGTCTTCCACGTCAATGACCCGGGTGACCGGTGCGGCGGTGTTGTCGGCTGGCTCGTTAGGCAAGTGACCCCTCAGCCAAGCCACCGGAAAGGACGTGCGCGTGGACGTGGAAAACTGTTTGGCCCGCATTCTCACCACTATTGAAAACAAGTCGGAACTGACCGTCCGAATGCTCGGCGGCTAGCTGATTCGCCACGGCAACCATGTGTGCCAAGAGGGCTGGGTCACCAGCGGCCAATTCGTGGACGTTTTCATAGTCTGGGATTTTTGGCACAACAAGGAGGTGCACGGGTGCCTGCGGGTTAATGTCTTTCAGCGCAATAAGGTCATCGTCCTCAAAAACGATGTCAGCCGGGATTTCCCGATTAATAATTCGGGTAAAAATGGATGGCTCTTCGGAACTCATGGCCACAGTCTACAAATTCTTCCCGTTTGGCTCCGGAGAATCCCACAACCCCCGACTAGCGAGGGTCACTGCCAAGGCAACGGGGCCCGCGGTTGAGGTGCGCAAAACAGTTGGCCCAAGCCGAGCCAACACGGCGCCGGCAGACATCATCTGGTGTCGCTCATCGTCAGAAATTCCCCCCTCTGGTCCGACCACCAGAACAATCGGCTTGTCCTCGGGGAGCAGTTCCACAACAGCGGTGAGGGGAAGTGGTGCGTCGGGGTCAAGAACAACAACGGAAATCTCGGGGAACAATCCCACGAGCTCTCCCGTCGAGTGCAACGGAGAAACTTCCGGCCACCAGGGTTGAAGAGACTGTTTGGCAGCCTCATGGGCGATACGCGCCCACCTGGTTTGGCCCTTATCGACCTTGTCTCCCCGCCACACCGACACGCTTCGCCCCGCCTGCCACGGAATAACCCGAGACACTCCCAACTCAACAGCCTGTTCCAACGCTTGCTCGTCACGCCCTCCTTTTGCGAGGGCCTGCACCAACCACAATTCCGGGGAAAGCTTCTGGTGATGGGTCACATCAACAACCACAGCCGACACTTCGGTCGGCGACACGTCAATGGCTTCCACGAGGGCGATTGTCCCGCGGCCATTCGACACTTTGACACGCTCACCCACGCGAAGCCTGGCGACCGTCGCCGCGTGTCGGGCCTCATCAGCGCTCAGCGCAATGGTGGCACCGGGAATGAGTCGCTGGCTCGCCTCCACCCCATACATGTGGGCCATCACTAAGCGCCGAAGAAGCGGTCGCGGAGCCGCTGGAATTTCTTCGGCCCGAGCCCTCGAAGCGCCGGTGCGTCGGGTTTTCTGAGCTCTCGAAGCGCGCGAATCAGGTCGTTCTCTTTCTGGCCAAGTTTCGTCGGTGTCGTGATGTGAACGTGGAGGGCGAGATCACCTCGGCCTGCACCTCGGAGTTTTGTCACGCCTCGACTTTTAAACGTCAGGACGTCATCATTTTGAACACCCGGGCGAATTTCCACATCAACTGGCCCGTCGATGGCTTCCAAGGTGACAGTGGTGCCAAGAATCGCGTCAGACATATCCACGTCAACTGTGGCGACCAGGTCGTCTCCGACGCGCTGGAAGATGGGATGCTGAGTGACGGTGAACTCTAAGTACAGGTCGCCGGATTGCCCGCCACCATGCCCCACTTCACCAGATCCGGGCAAGTGAATACGCTGACCGGTTTCTATACCGCCGGGCACCTCAACCTCGATAGCCCGGGTAGCTCGCACCCGCCCCTGACCCACACAGGTCGGACAAGGGTTGGCGATCACCGAACCAAATCCGCGACACGACCCACAAGGACTCTGGGTAATCATGTTGCCCAGCATGCTGCGGACAGTGCGTTGAATTTGCCCCGTTCCCCGACAAATGTCACACACTTGTGGCTCGGTTCCCGGAGCGCAACATGACCCCTCACAGGCTTCACATAAGACAGCTGTTTCCAGCTCGATTGTTTTTGTTGTCCCAAAGAGGACCTCTGAGAGGTCTACTTCAACACGGATGAGCGCATCTTGGCCGCGTTCTTTCCGGGAGCGGGGCCCCCGCTGTTGCGCACCCTGACCGAAAAAGGTTTCAAAGATGTCGCCGAACGGTCCAAATCCGCCAAAGGAGTCACCCCCGCGGTCATAGCGGGAACGCTGTTCCGGGTCGGAGAGAACTTCGTAGGCGTGGGTGACCAGTTTGAACTGGTCTTCGGCGCCGTCTTCCTGGTTGACATCCGGGTGAAGCTTCCGGGCGAGCTTCCGGTATGCGCGGCGAATGTCCTCGTCGCTTGCGTCACGGCTGACCCCGAGCACCTCGTAATGGTCAACAGCCACTTATTGGTCCTCTCCAGTTGGCGGGGTCAGCACCCGAGACAGGTATTTCGCCACCGCTCTCACTGCTTCCATGTTTGTCGAATAGTCCATGCGGGTGGGCCCCAAAACGCCGAGACTACCGGACTCTTCCGCGCCTGCCTGATAAGTGCTTGAGACAAGCGAAGTTTCTGCGAGAGGATCACGCATTTCTCGACCAATACGGGTGCGAACGTCAACACCGTCAGCCGCCATTTCACTAAAAATCTTCAACACAGTGACCTGCTCTTCGATGGCTTCCAAGACGGGGTAGACGCTGTGGGGAAAATCAGCTTCGGTTTTCACCAGGTTGGATGCTCCTGCCATCACTAAACGGGTTGTTCGGTGAGCATCGAGTGTTCGAGACAGTGCGTCGACGAGCGCCGACATGACCCCTCGTCGCTCCGGGCTCACCGAATCGATCAGCGCATGAAGGGCAGTGGTGGCATCCTCGAGTGCGACCTGGTCAAGCGCGGAATTGAGACTGGCCCGAAGTTCACCGGTCACCGCTTCGTCGATGGCCTCCGGCAGGTCGACCACACTTTGATCGACACGTCCGGAGTCAGTGATCAACACCACCATGAGACGTGTCGTCGAGACCATGAGAAGTTCAACGTGTCGAACACGGCCCGACCCAAACGTGGGGTACTGAATGAGTGCCACCTGCTGGGTCAGCTGAGCGAGCAGCTTGACTGACCGGTCGAGCATGTCGTCGAGGTCAGCAGAGTTGTCCAGAAAACGGCTGATTGCCGTTCTCTGGGCAACCGACAGCGGCCGTAACTGGCTCAACTGGTCGACAAACACCCGATATCCCTTGTCGGTGGGAATGCGGCCCGCTGAGGTGTGCGGGGCGGTGATGAGTTCTTCCTCTTCGAGAAGCGCCATGTCATTTCGGATGGTTGCCGCTGACACGCCAAAGCCCGGCCTCTCCGCAATCGCTTTCGAGGCGACAGGTTCACTGGAGTGAATGAAGTCTTGGACGATCACGCGCAAAACGTCGAGAGCGCGGTCAGAGACCATAAGAACTCACCTCCTTAGCAGTCACACAACTACTCTGCTAATGATACCGAGGTGGGCCACCAGATGCGCAGGCCGCTAAGCCAAGAGTTCCCTGGCGACATAATCAGCTACTAACCGGCCGGGACGGGTCAAAATAAGTCGTCCGGAGAGTGCTTGGCGCCCGTCGACAAGGCCTCGGGCAATGAAGTCGGCGATAGCGTTTTCTCTCCCGGGTGGGCAGTCAGCAATCGCCACACCCTCTCGGGTTCGAATACGCAACAAAACATCTTCGGTCTGCCTGGTAGCGCTGTCTAATACTTCACGGCCCACGGCCGGGTTGCGCATGTTCGTGAGACGCTCCGCCCACGCGCTGGGATGTTTGGCATTCCACCACCGCACCCCGCCAATATGCGAGTGAGCGCCTGGGCCTATCCCCCACCAGTCTTCACTGGTCCAGTAAGCCATGTTGTGCCGGGAGCGAGTGTCACGACCTGTTGACCAGTTACTCACCTCGTACCACTCGAGTCCGCTTGCCTGAAATGCCTCATCGGCAAGCTCATACATCTGAGCATGCAGGTCGTCATCA
>SKHB01000127.1 GCA_007117135.1 Microbacteriaceae bacterium
CAATGGACTTTATTGCGAGCCTGTGGGCGTTTGCCCTCTCACGGACTGACCGTGTCGGAGAAGCACTCTTTGAGCACACCGTGTACGTCGTGGTCGTGTTGGTGACCGCCACCATCTTTGCAGTGTCTCTGGGTATCCTCACCCGCCGCAACCCGTTTGCCCGGGAGCTGTCTCTCGCGATCACCTCCGTGTTTTTGACCATTCCCTCGCTCGCACTGTTCACTATCTTCATCCCCATCGTCGGGTTGGGTTTCGCGCCCAGCTTCATTGCCCTGTTTTTGTATTCACTCCTCCCCATCCTGCGAAACACCATCACCGGCCTCGACTCTGTCGATGACTCGGTAAAGGAAGCGGCAAAGGGAATGGGTCTTACCCCGGCAGAGGTTCTCCTGCGCGTCGAGCTACCGCTCGCCTGGCCAGTGATCCTGGCAGGTATTCGTATTTCGGCGATGCTCACTGTCGGTATCGCCGCCATTGCCACCCTTGTCGCCGGTGGCGGTTTGGGTGACTTCATCAAGAGCGGACTTGCCAGGCTTCCGCTTCCCAACTCTTTGGAGTCCATCTGGCTCGGCACACTGCTGTGTATTCTGTTGGCTTTTGTTATTGACCTGATTCTCAAAACCGTCAAACGGACCACCATTTCGAGAGGAATCCGATGACCACCGATGCACTCATCCGACTAGAAAACGTCACCAAGGCGTATCCGGGGCAAGAAGAAGCCGCCGTAAGAAACCTCAGCCTGGAAGTTCACCGCGGCGAAGTACTCGTGCTGGTGGGGCCCAGTGGGTGTGGGAAGTCGACGACGCTGAGACTCATTAACCGCCTCATCGAACCCACCTCCGGCAGGTTGTACCTCGACGGCGAAGACGTTACCTCGATGAACCCGAGCCTGCTTCGACGCAAAATCGGCTACGTGATTCAACAGGTCGGCCTGTTCCCCCACCGCACCATCGCAGAAAACATTGCCACCGTTCCCCAACTTCTCGGCTGGGACAAAAAACGCATCAGTGAGCGCATCGATGAGTTGTTAGAACTTGTCTCCATGGACCCCGCCACCTACCGCGACCGCTACCCCAAAGAGCTCTCCGGCGGCCAAGCACAGCGTGTGGGTGTTGCGAGGGCTTTGGCCGCCGACCCCGATGTGTTGCTCATGGACGAACCCTTTGGCGCCATCGACCCGATTACCCGCGACCGGCTACAAAACGAGTTCCTTCGACTCCAGCAAGACCTCAAGAAAACCATTGTGTTTGTCACCCACGACATCGACGAAGCAATCAAAATGGGCAACCGCATCGCCATCCTTCGTGAAGGCTCCGAGATTGCCCAGATTGACACTCCAGAAAATATTCTCCAAGACCCAGCAGATGAGTTTGTTGAAAACTTCCTGGGAGCCGGAGCAATTTTGAAAAGCCTCACGCTGATGCGTATTGCCGACACCGAACTCACCCAGATTCCCACCCTGAAGCTTCCCGTGATGCGCGATAAAGCGCTGACAGAACTACAGGAATCGGATGCGCAGGTCGCTATTTTGTTGGACGCTGACGACAAACCGTTGCGGTTTATCGATGAGGCGGCGTTGAACAGAACCTCTCAACCGATTGAAAAATCCGGCCGGAAGATTTCGGTCGACCTGCAGCCAGAAGACACCCTCCAGGATGCGCTCAGCGTGATGTTGCAGTCATCTGCTGGATTGGCGGTTGTTACCGACCGCAAAGGTAAATACTTGGGCTGCTGCACCATCGAATCTCTCGCGCAACTGGTCATCGGACAAAACGGTCACGGGACAAGCTAATGAGTGCCGTCATCGGTGACCAGCGCAAGCGGACTCCGCTTGCGGAAAAGCTTGACCTCATTGTCACGCCGGTCTTTGCGCTGCTGCTCGCTCTGTTGGGGGTGACAGTGTGGCTATATTCGGATATGGATAACACCACCCTCGATATCCTCCGGCCAGACCGCCTCATCCGCCAAGCACAGCAAACCATGCTGTTGGGTCTTGCCTCCTCCGCCCTCGTGGTCGTCATCGCGATTCCCATTGGCATTATTGTCTCCAGGCGCGGCTTCCCGAGGCTGAAAAACTTCCTGGTCGACTCTTTAGGTCTTGCCCAGGCACTTCCCGCCTATGGGCTTATTGTTATCTTCTTTACGTGGCTGGGTGCCGGTCTCCTCACCGTCGTGTATGCCCTGGCCCTGTTTTCTCTCCTGCCGGTGTTACGAAACACAATCGTCGGTTTGGAGCAGGTGGATAAGGCCGTCATTGAAGCAGGCCGAGGCATGGGATACACCAGGCTTCAGGTATTAACGAAGATCGAATTGCCCCTAGCGGTTCCCGTCATCATCGCCGGTGTGAGGACGGCAATCGTCATCAACATCGGAATGGCAGCACTGGCCTTCCTGATTGGTGGTGGAGGCTTAGGGGAAACCATCAACTCCGGTTTGAAACTCAACCGTCCCGCCGCCATCTTCTTGGGCGCCGTCATGATCGCCATCCTGGCCATCATCTTTGACTTCTTGAGTGCTCTCGCTCAACGCTTCCTGAAACCCAAAGGTTTATAACCGGCAAACCCGTAACCACCACACCCTGCGGGACCATCCACTAGCGTTGGGGTGGTGAACACACAGCCTCTGGATCATCTCGCGAACTCCTGCGAGGTGATGGCGGCGTTCATCGATGCCTACCCTGCGCCCATCATTGGGCCGGTCCCCGAAGACAAATATTTTGATTCCCTCGTGGCCTCCATCATTGGCCAACAACTGTCTGTCAAAGCCGCCGCCACCATTGAAGGGCGAGTCCGAGACCTAGTTGGTGACTTCACCCCAGAGGCAATCACAAACACTCCCCCGGACGCTCTGCGGGCAGCTGGCCTGTCCCACTCAAAGGTCGCCTACGTCGGCCATCTGGCCGACGCTTTTCACGATGGCACCATCACCCCCAGCGTCCTCACCGCTGCCCCCGATGCTGAGGTGATTTCCACGCTGACGACGGTTCGAGGGGTGGGGGTGTGGACGGCGGAAATGTTTCTGATCTTTGGGCTGGGACGACCAGACGTGTGGTCGGCGGGTGACCTGGGACTAAAAAAGGGTGTCCACGCTCTCTTTGGCGAAGAGGTAACACCGATTGAGGTGGCTACTGAGCGGTGGTCTCCCTATCGGTCTCTTGCCGCGTGGTATGTGTGGGAACACTCCGACCGGGGATACCCAGAGCTGAACCTGCCAACTGCCAGGTAATTATTTTCTGCCACGAATGGCAAACCAGCGGAAAAGCAACAACACCGGCGCGAGACCAAATGACACCACAACAAAGCGCAACAGCGTTTCTTGTCGCTCAGGGTCGTCATCGATCATCTCGTAGAGGCCATAGAAGTAATTCCCGGCGATTACTCCGCCGATGGCCGCCACCCCCAACAACACGGTGAACCAGGGGACAAAAAACTTGTGTGTGTCAGACTCGGCCATCCCCCCATGCTAGCCAAGTGCCCTCCTCGTGTTTGAAGTGAACAACGGGTGAAATATGGCGTTGGCGTGAGGCTGCACCATGACGCCCGGGCGACAATCTAAGAATGAATCGTGTCAGTGGCTGGGCGAAAGTATCGGCAGAGTTTCTGGGCACGGCCGTCCTTGCACTAGCGATTGTGGGCTCGGGCGCTCACGCAGATGCCCTGTCCAGCGATGCTGGCGTTGCTCTGCTCATCAATGCCACAGTGACTGGCGCCGTGTTGGCCGCTCTCATTGCCACACTCCTCCCCCTCAGCGGAGCCCACTTCAACCCGGCGGTGACACTCGTGATGCTCATGCGCAAAGAAATAGCCAGTGGTCAGGCTGCTGGTTTTGTCA
>SKHB01000040.1 GCA_007117135.1 Microbacteriaceae bacterium
CTGTGATCACGTGGTCACTGGTTTCGCCGGGAAGACCGGTTGCTATGAGCCGTTCATTCAGATCCTTAAAGAGCATATCTCAAGTATCCGCCCCCATTTGTTTGTGGTCAAGCGGGTAATTTTCCGCAGCTCTACACCGCTGACGCAACATAAACATATTGTGGAGCGAAAAAATAGTTTACAAGAGCTCGTAAACCTTTTAAATTTAAAAAAAATACGTCTAAATTTTTATCCGGTTCAAACACAAACGTGTTTTGACAAGGAGTATCAATGACTTTGGAAACAGAAACAATTTCGATCATGATCATTGATGACCACGTAATTCTATTGGAAGCCCTAGAGATGGTACTCTTACGAGAAAAGGAGTTCTCGATTGTTGGGAAAGCCAATTCATGCACCGGAGCGGTGGCGATTCTCAGCAACTCTCAACCAGATGTTGTAGTACTTGATCTCCGGCTACCAGACTGCGACGGCACCGAACTGATAGAACTGATAAACACAAAATCACCGAAATCAAAAATCATCATCTTGAGCGTAGACGGCTCAATACAGATGATTCATAAGACCTTTGAACTTGGTGCGCGGGGTTATGTGTTGAAAAATTCCGGAGCTGCGCGTCTAGTCGAGGCTATACGAAAGGTCCATGATGGAGAAATGTATGCCGACGGGTACGTCTCTGAACAAATGTTGAAGCACCTCAAGATTCAAGATGTAGAGGTTTCTGAGACCGATATGGTCCTATATCGCAGTCTGAGTCCCCGGGAACAGGAAGTACTGAAACTATTAGCTAATGGTCTCTCTACGAAAGAAATTGCAGCAGATCTGGAAATAAGTCCCAAGACAGTTGAAACGCATCGCCTCAATCTGTATTCAAAGCTGAAATTACATCAACCTATTGAACTCACGCGGTATGCGATTCGCGTAAGAGTTATCGGTTAATCTTCAGAACGGTTCAACGACTGCTCTTGGACTTTCGTACCAAGATTACTAATGCGGAGAGGAGTCGATATTCTCAAAATTGTTCCGCCATGAGCGTAACGCTTCCATTCTACGTGCGCACCGATCCGGGACGCTCGTTCCTTAATTCCTGACATTCCTGTTCCCTCAGCAAAGGGTGTGTTAGCACTTCCGTTATCCATAACTTCAACAAACAAGTTATGAGCCTCTTGGTAAACTATCGTTGTGCTACACGTTGCCCGTGCATGTCGGCATGAATTGATAATCCCCTCCCGGATCATGTTGTATAGGTGATGATTTTTTTCTTCACTAAGCTCCGGCCACGCAATACTCATCACCAGCTCAAAAGACATCGCTGGAAAAAATAATTTCATCTGGCTAATGAGTTCCTCAAGAAAGTGGCACATCAGTTCCGTTGCTATTTTTTTTGGCGGTTCTTCAGAGAGGAGTTTGGAGAGGTCCTCTAATCCGGCTGAAAGAAGCATCCAGACGTTCTGTAATTCATCCTTTTCTATAGGAGAATCATCCTTATTCATGAGACCCTCTAATTCAATTTGTGCTACTGAAAGCAATTGAGCGGGTCCATCGTGGATAGCAAGCCGAAAAAAATTGTAGTCTTGCTCTGTAAGCCCTGAGGGTAGTACAGATTGTATCTTTGATTCGTTTTGTTTTTCCACATTTTTAGAGAGGTGCTTAAACGTCGGGTATTGGAAACATGGTGCCAGAATAATTGATACGGCAACAAAAAGGCTGACAACAATCAGTGCATCGACCATTCCGGCACCTTATCAAACCGGATTAATTTGTGTGCTACGTTGGTAATTTCAATTGTTTTAGACAGACGGGTAGCTATTCTGGTTTCTGCACAGGTCAACAAACTATCGCTATTCCTTAATCAATTGTAAGGCAATTGCCGAGCGGACGAGCTCTGAGTAGTTACCTATTTCCATTTTTCGAAAGATAGCGGTGCGATATCCGCGAACCGTTTTAATTGCGATGGACAGTTCTTGCGATATCTCTTGGTACGAATTACCGCTGGCAAGCAATCGGTATACCTCTCTTTCCCGAATGCTCAATAGCTCAAGCCGTTCGTGTAATGCTGCCATTTTTTCAGGTATTTCTGGGTTTTCCGGGAGAGAGAAAACAACATCGGAAATCGCTGTGGAATCTAAATACGCCTCGTTACGACTAACAAACTCAACTGCCGGTACGAGAGCTGTTTCTATATTTTTGAGAGAAACGTGTCCCAGAACGCCTTGACGGTGCATTACTTTTACTTTTTTGGTACTAAGCTGTTCATGGAGCACTACTATTTTGGTTTCTGGTAATTTCCGTTTAATACTATCAACACTGACACCTAACTTACCATAGCGTTCGAGTTTCCCGTCTATGATAAACACATCAAAGCCCCAATTCTTGTTTAATGAGGCAATTACCTCTGGCGACGATAGCGTAAGTACGAGAGAAAGATGAGGCTCAACATCAATGGTTCTCCATACGCGCTGAAGCAGGCCCAGGCTGCTGTGGTTAAGAAGAAATCCGATTTTTATCATACTTGGTTGTCTCCCCGGGATCACTAACTACTGAGTCAAGGAAATAATTGAAGCGATAACGCTCAATACTGTGGCTACTGGAGCAATATAGAAGAACGGACTATTCGTACTGAAGTGAAGTCTATCTTCCGGTTGAAGGGGTTCTCGACGGGATTTTCTATTACCTTCCCGGTCATACACAGCGGGGAGTGCTCCCCAACGCTGTGATGGATCAACACCCCCGGCTTGTGCAAGATAATACCGATACGAGCGGCCAGGAATGTATGGAAAACGTCCTGTCCGGCGGACTGCTCCACTTACTACGATAAACCTTTGGGAAAAGGGTATTATAACGCGATCTCCGGGTTCTAATTCACGATCATAGATCGAGTTGCGTGATATAAGAAGTTGACTGATATTAATTCTTTCTGTGCTAGTTGCGTTCTCATTTCCTATGAAGATTGCATTCTCTAAATCTGCTTCAGGCAAAAATTCGTCACTAATTCTTTGGACAACTTCGGAAAGAAGCTCCCCAGAGGAAAAACGCACCAGAGATTCCCCATACCCCTCATCGTTTTGAAAAGGTATGCTCGTCATATCATTTGTCTCGTTATCTATCCCGAATGTAGTTATGCTGCTGCTTCGTATTGCACCTTGGAACAAAACGGTCGGTAAAAACTGAGTTCCACTTGGAACGTGGACAGTGTCGCCATTTAGAAGTGACACTGATTCGGATTGGGAAACTGTCTGCGACAAAAATCCCGGCTCACCGAGTCCATCTTTATTCGTAATGCTTCGGATCGACGTTCGCTCTGGATCGGCGCCAAGTGTGTAGCCACCGGCATACCTTTCTATTAGCTCTGCAAGGTTGTCTTCCGGAAGAAGTTCATATAGTCCCGGACGTTGAACACTTCCCGTGATTTCGACGAGACGATTGGCGCGTTCTACTACGACCACGTCACCCGGACGCAACAGGGGATTCTGATCCTGAATGCCTTCCCGTTCGGCAAGGAATAGATCGTACGTATTCGTATCGCCATTCGTGCTTTCAATACGAACCGTGCGTCGCGATGCTATGGAGGTAGTTCGCCCAGCCAGAATATCCGACAATCTGGTTAACCCGTCGACCATGACTGGCTGTGAGATATCCACTTCGCCGCGGATCATGACCGGAAATTCACCCAGTCTTTGGACCGTTAAGGAGGGAGCGCTGGTAGGGGTAGCCCTACGAATCTGATCTTCAAGGTCCTGCCGTAAATCGTTAAAGCGAATATTCGTGACGTCGCGAATACCGA
>SKHB01000117.1 GCA_007117135.1 Microbacteriaceae bacterium
ACATTGTCCATGTCGAAGATGAAAAGCATTGCCTCTAGCCTAGGCGTCACACCCAGTGGTTGCCTGGGACACCCGGATAGGATGCTGTCGTGTCTTCACTCTTTGACTGCACCGACTCCACGCTGGCTAGTGACGCCGTTCACCAGTCCATTGCCGCCCTTGACCGTGGAGAAATTGTGGTCGTCCCCACCGACACGGTCTATGGGGTGGCGGTGAGTCCACAGATTCCCGGCGCAATCGACCGGGTTGTTGCGCTGAAGGGCCGTGAGCGCACCGCGCCGCCCCCGTTTCTTGTCGGCGGATATGACCAGGTGTGGCCGCTCGTGGCCGACGGCTCACAAACGCCAGAGGTGACAGCGCTCATTAGTGCGCTGTGGCCAGGCGGGCTCACCATAGTGTTACCGGTCAACCCTGAGCTGGATTGGGATATCGGCGACACAGACGGCACCATCGCACTGCGAATGCCCAACGAACCAGTGCTTCTGGATCTTTTGCGTTTATACGGACCACTTGCTGTGACCAGCGCAAACCTGACCGGTGAACCCCCGTGTGAATCGGCGTATACGGCGTTGAATGTTTTCGGCGACAAGGTGGGCGTTTATTTGGATGCGGGCACCCGTGGGGCTTCGGACGGGCAACAAATCCCCTCCACGATCATTGACGTCACTGACCTCGTTGCTGGCGGCAACATCCTTCGTGTCATTCGACACGGAGCGGTGTCCGTGGAGCAGTTGTTAGAGGTTTTGCCGGAGGCTGTTATCCAATGACCCAATACGCGCTTGTTCTCATCACGGCAGCGATCGTGAGTTTTGTGCTCTCGATGGTGCTGTGGTTGGTGGGGAAGCGTTTCCGGGTTCACCGTGAAATTCGTGACCGCGACGTTCACACCCTCCCCACCCCCCGCCTCGGCGGGGTGGCCATTTTTGCTGCACTGCTTATTGCCACCGCCGTCGCCACACAAATCACCTGGTTTGACGAAGTGTTTGCCGAACCTGCCACAGTGTGGGCGCTCTTGGGGGCGGCAGCCATTGTGGTGGCTATTGGGTTTGTTGATGACGTCTTCGAGTTGGATTGGGTGACCAAATTGGCCGGGCAGATTCTGGCCGCGGGCTTGGTGGCCTGGCAGGGTGTCCAAATTGTGTCGCTACCGGTCGCAGGCTTGACCCTGTTCTCACCGACCCTGTCGCTGGCCCTGACCGTGTTGGCCATTGTGTTGGTGATGAACGCCGTGAACTTTATTGACGGGTTGGATGGCCTTGTCGCCGGTGTCACGCTGATTGCCAGCGGGGTGTTCTTTATCTATGCGTTTTTGTTGGCCACCGGTGAAGTGGACGCGCCGTACTTTAACTACGCCTCCCTGTTTACCGCCATATTGCTTGGTGCGATGCTCGGGTTCTTGCCCGCCAACTGGCACCCGGCGAAACTGTTCTTAGGCGACTCCGGGTCGATGCTGGTGGGGTTGATTATGGCCACCACGGCCATTTCTGTGACCGGACAAATTGACCCCGCGCAGGTCAGCCCGAGCCAACTATTGCCCGCATTTATTCCCGTGCTGTTGCCGCTGGTGGTGTTGGTGGTGCCACTGCTGGACTTCACGTTGGCGGTGCTGCGCAGGCTTCGGCGAGGAATGTCTCCGTTTGAAGCAGACCGCAAACACTTGCATCACCGCCTTCTCGACATGGGCCACACACACATGCAGGCGGTGTTAATTTTGTATGCGTGGACGGCCGTGATGGCCATCGGCACGCTCATGTTCCTGTTTGTGCAGTGGTATGTGGCGGTGGCAATTATCATGTTGGGGCTCATTGGTTCCACCGTGGTGACCCTGTCTCCCGATAATCGTGTGGCTGACGACCCACTGGCTGTGCCCCCAAAAACCCCCGAGGAGGTTTCGTGAACGTGTCACAGATTGTGAGAAAGGCCCTCTTTTGGGGGGCCGTGTGGACAACCCTGGTGGGGGTTGTCGCCTCAGTGATCGGGGCACTGGTCGCCGACCTTGACGGGATGCTGGGTGCCGCGCTAGGCACGGGCATCGGCTTCGCATTTTTAGCCCTCACCCCGATCAGTATTGTGTTGGGGTTGAAAGTGGGCAAAGGCAACGTCTTAGACCCCGGGTTTTTCGCCGTGGTGTTGGGCATGTGGTTGGGGAAGTTTGTCCTGTTCATTGCTCTTATTTTTTGGTTGGGAGATCTCACCTGGGCACACCGCGAAACACTGTTTCTCACCATTGTCGCGAGCCTCATAGCCGGCCTCACTACCGACGTGGTGGTGATGTTGCGCTCACGCATGCCCTACGTGGATGTCACCCTGCCCGGTGACAAGGGCCCAGACCAGCCCACTGCGTAAGGGGAGCCTAGTTGTTAGTGGCCGGTCAGGCCATCAACAATGCGCCCCACCAGTGACGGTTTGTTGGTCTTCGACTCTCTGGCGTCGGCAATGGATGTTCCGATGATGCCGACCATGGTGCCGAGGTATCGCAGCGGCTCCGGCTCCCACTGTGGCCACCTGGTGTCCACCAGCGGCAGGTCTACTCGGTGTGAATTGGTGGTGGTTATCAGGTCGGCGAGGGTGAAACCTGCGACCTGCGATAGCCCAACACCGTCACCGACATAACCACCTGCAATACCGATGCCGGTGGTGGTGTTGAAAACCACTCGGGCGTGCCAGTCGCGGGGGATTCCTAAAGGCCCACCCCAACGGTGTGTGATGGCAGGGGTGCCCATCTGGGGAAACAGGTCAGTGAGGGTGTCGGTCAGCGCCTCGTGCACACGGCCAACCGTGTCGTAAGAGTGTTTGATGGTGCTACCAAAGTGATATGGGGCACCGCGACCACCAAACGCAAAACGGTTGTCTGATGTTCGCTGGCCGTAAATGATCAATCGACGGTAATCGGAGAAGGTTTCGCCAGGTGCTAAACCAATGTCGTCCCAGACAGTCTCAGGCAATGGTTCGGTGGCAATCATCAGCGAATACAGCGGCAGGGTGACGCGTTTTCTGCCAGACACGGTTGCCCGGTATGCCTCGAGCGCGTCAACTACCGCGTGACCTCGGACAACACCGCGGTCGGTGGTGACCTGACGGGGGGAAATTTTGGTGACCGTGGTCTGCTCTCTGACCACACCACCCATCGCTTCAACAGCCCGGGCAAGACCCCTCACCAGTTTTGCTGGGTGAATCGTTGCCGTGTTGGGGTTAAACGTTGCGCCAAGAAGCCCCGGGGAGTTCAGGGTTTCGCCTGGTTCACGCCAGGTCAGCGAATCAACACCATACTTTCGTGTTTCAGCGATTGATGCATTCGCGCGGGTCACTTCGATGGGTTTTCTCGCCATGACGGTGGTGCCGGCTTTGGTGTAGCCGCAGTCGATGTCGAGAGTTTTAGCCCACTCACCGACAGAATCCACTGCGGCAATCATTTCTCGCCGCATCGCCAAGGCTTTATCCAGCCCGTGGCGTTTCACCAAGCCTGCCGTTTCGGTGGGAAATAGCGCTGACACCCAGCCGCCGTTTCGGCCAGACGCCCCAAAGCCTGCGTAGTACTTATCCAGCACCAACACTTTCGCTTCCGGGTTGTTGGTGAGAACCCCCAACGCTGTCCACAGGCCAGTAAACCCGGCGCCCGCAATCACCACATCCCACGACACTGAATTGTCGTGGGATGTGAGTGGTTCACGAGGGGTGAGGTCGTGGCGGATCTGGTCGTGCCAGAGCGAGGTGGGGTGGTGCACTGCCTGGCTATTTTTTCTTTTTTTGCAGGTCAGCCATGATGGCGCTTGCCTCAGTCAGTACTTTGCGGAGTATGCCCTCAATTTCGTCGAACTCTTTTGGTCCGATGGTGAGCGGCGGAGCCAACTGGATGACGGGGTCGCCCCGGTCATCGGCGCGACAGTAGAGGCCGTTCTCGAACAGCGCTTTCGAGAGGAAGCCTCGAAGGAGCACTTCTGATTCTTCTTCGGTGAATGTTTCCTTGGTGGTCTTGTCTTTCACCAGTTCGATGCCGAAGAAGTAGCCAGCGCCTCGAACGTCACCCACAATGGGCAGGTCGAGGAGACGTTCCAGTGTTTTGCGGAACTTTGGAGAGTTTTTGCGGACCCGTTCGTTGAGTTTTTCCTCTTCGAAGATTTTCAGGTTCTCGAGCGCAACGGCGGCGGACACTGGGTGACCACCGAATGTGTAACCGTGGTAGAAGGTGGTGTTGCCCTCAGCGAAGGGTTCGTAGAGTTTGTCGCTGGCAATCATGGCGCCGATGGGGGAATACCCACTGGTCATGCCTTTGGCGCAGGTGATCATGTCGGGGACATAGTCGAACGCGTTGCAGGCAAACATTTCGCCGATACGGCCGAATGCGCAAATCACTTCGTCAGATACCAGCAACACGTCGTACTGGTCGCAGATTTCTCGAACACGCTGGAAGTATCCCTTCGGCGGGGGGAAACAGCCCCCCGAGTTTTGGACAGGCTCGAGGAACACGGCGGCTACCGTGTCGGGGCCTTCGAACTGGATCATTTCTTCGATGCGGTTCGCCGCCCACAACCCAAACTCTTCTTCGCTGCCGCCGGGGAAACCCATTTCTTCGGCGCGGTAATAGTTGGTGTTGGGAACTCGGAAACCTCCGGGCACCAGGGGTTCGAACATGGCTTTCATGCCGGGAATACCGGTAATCGCCAACGCACCTTGGGGGGTGCCGTGGTAGGCGATGAAGCGGGAAATCACTTTATGTTTGGTGGGTTGGCCTTTCAGTTTCCAATACTGTTTGGCCAGTTTGAAGGCGCTCTCAACCGCTTCACCACCACCGGTGGTGAAGAACACACGGTTTAAGTCTCCCGGAGCGTAGGAGGCCAACTTGTCGGCCAGTTCGATCGCGGCCGGGTGGGCGTATGACCACAGGGGGAAGAACGCCAACTCTTCGGCCTGTTTTTTGGCCACTTCGGCGATACGTTTGCGGCCGTGTCCGGCGTTGACGACAAAAAGTCCGGCGAGGCCGTCAATGTATTTGTTTCCTTTGTCGTCCCAAATGTGGTGACCGTCACCTTTGACAATCACGGGAACGCCGTTGCCGTCTTCGAGCGGACCTTGGCGGGTGAAGTGCATCCACAGGTGGTCTCGGGCAGATTGTTGCTGGGGGCTGAGTGCCCCCACCTTCTCGGCGCGAGAAGGTGACACATGGTGGGTGTCGGGTGTGGTTTTTCTTTTTCCCCCGCCCACCAGTTTGGTCAGTGTTTTGGTCAGTGTCGGTTTCATCGTGGGGTCCCCCAGTTGTAGTGCTCTTTGCGTAGTGCTAGGTAGGTGAATGTTTCAGTGGCGACGACGCCAGGCAGTATTCGAATACTTCCGAACAACAAGTCGGTGAGTTCATCATCGTCGTGGCAGACCATTTCGGCAAGGATGTCGAAACGGCCAGTGGTGAGAACCAGGTAGTCCACCTGGTCAATTTTTTCCAGCTCGTCGGCGATTTTTCTTGGGTCGCCGTCCACCCGGATTCCCACCATGACTTGGCGGTGAAACCCCAACTGCAGGGGGTCTGTGACCGCCACAATCTGGACAACGCCAGAGTCGGTGAGTTTTTGGACGCGGGCCCTGACAGCAGCCTCGCTCAAACCCACTGCTTTGCCAATGTCGGCGTAGGAGCGTCGGCCATCGGTTTGGAGTTGTTCGATGATGCCTTTGGCGACATCGTCCAACACTGCCGGTTGCTTGCTCCCTGCCATAACCCGATTCTGGCACTATTTTGCTGTTTTGGCAAGTGATTTCGTGGCAAAAAGCTTTTTTGGCCATTGATTCCGCGGTCAAAATGTCTAGACACCGGTGGAAAGTTTTCTATAAGATGTGGTTATGGCAGCGAAAACCCTCAAAAACTTCATCAATAACAACTATGTCGACTCTCACGCAGACACTCACCTGGATCTGGTCGACCCCGCCACCGAAGACGTCTACGCGCACGCGCCCATCTCCACGGCTGCTGACGTTGATACCGCGTATCAGGCGGCGGCAGCAGCGTTTGACGTATGGGGGGAGACCACGCCGTCAGAGCGGCAGCTGGCCCTGTTTCGTATTGCCGACGAAATGGAAAAACGCGCCGACGAATTTGCCGACCGAGAATCCCAAGACACCGGCAAGCCCAGGGCGTCACTCGTCGAAGACGAAATACTCCTCAGTGTTGACCAAATCAGGTTTTTTGCCGGTGCTGCAAGAAACTTGGAAGGCAAATCTGCCGGCGAATACATGACCGATCACACCTCAATTATTCGCCGTGAACCTATTGGTGTTGTTGGACAGGTCACCCCGTGGAATTATCCGCTGAACATGGCGGTGTGGAAATTCGCCCCGGCGGTCGCCGCCGGCAACACCACCGTGTTGAAACCGTCCGACACCACGCCGCTCAGCACGCTCTTGTTGGCAGAAATCTGTGCCATGCATTTACCTCCAGGAGTGGTGAACGTTATCACCGGGGATCGCACCACCGGTGCAGCGATGATTGACCACAAAACCCCGCAGTTGGTGTCTATAACCGGTTCGGTTCGAGCCGGAATGGAAGTCGCACGAGCAGCCTCCACCGACCTCAAACGCGTCCACCTGGAACTCGGCGGAAAGGCTCCCGTGGTGGTGTGGGATGACGCCGACTTGGCAAAAGCTGCCGAAGGTATTGCCCAGGCAGGATATTTCAACGCCGGGCAAGACTGCACGGCGGCGACCCGGGTGATTGTTCACGAGCGTGTGCATGACGAGTTTGTCGCAGTGTTGACCGGGTTTGTGAAAGACAACATCACCACTGGACCACCACAGAGTGACGTGTTTTACGGCCCGGTGAATAACGTCAACCAGTTTGAGAGGGTCATGGGCATGATTGACGCCCTCCCCTCACACGCCACCATCCAGACCGGCGGTGTTCGCCAAGGCGACAAGGGGTTTTACATTGAGCCGACCATTGTCACCCACCTCAAACAAACAGACGACGCCATCCAAACAGAAATCTTCGGACCCGTGATCACTGTGCAGACCTTTGCCAACGAGGCTGAAGCCATCAAGATGGCAAACGACGTGCTGTACGGTTTGTCCTCCTCGGTGTGGACCCGTGACCACGGTCGTGCCATGCGTTTTGCTAAACACCTCGACTTTGGGGCGGTGTGGATTAACTGTCACATCCCCATCGTCGCCGAAATGCCCCACGGGGGTTTCAAGCACTCCGGTTACGGCAAAGACTTGTCCATGTATGGGTTTGAGGACTACACACGAATCAAACACGTCATGAGCTACATCGGCGAGTAAGGGAGACCCCAACAGCCGACCGCAAATGTTACGCCGTTGAAACATGGCGTGGCATATAGTCAAATATTAGGAAATGGGAATGCGACGCAGCATTCTCATGATGAGGAGAATACGGAGACCACAGCATGAACCGTCCCCTGCCTGAGGACCCCATGGTCCGTCAGCTTATTAAGGCCGCCAAGAACACGAAAGTGTCGAGGCGCGGATTTCTCGCCGGAGCCGGCGGAACGGCAACAACCGCGGCTTTGATGACCGCCGGTGGCGCCTCCACGCTCGCCCTGTCGGGGTGTGCCGCCTCTGACGCTGTTGTCTGGGTGAACTGGGAGCTGTATCTCGACCAGGACGATGACGGCAGCTACCCCACGTTGGAGCGGTTCCAAAGTGAGACCGGCATCGATGTGGTGTATCGCACCGACATTGACGACAACAACACCTGGTTCGCCACCGTGCGTGACCAGCTGGAACTCGGCCAATACATCGACGCCGACATTGTCACCCCGACCGAGTGGATGGCTGCCCGGTGGATCCAAAACGGTTACGCTTCCAGGCTCAACGAAGCAAACATCCCCAACAAGAAAAACCTTGCACCGGCGCTCGCCAACCCCGCCCACGACCCCGGCCGTCAATTCTCCCTGCCCTGGCAGGGAGGTTTCGCAGGGTTGTGCTGGAACAACGAACGTGTTGACGGCGAGTTGCGAACCCTGGACGACATGTTTGACAAGGTCGAAAAAGGCAAGATTGTTGTCCTCTCCGAAATGCGTGACACCATGGGCGTGTTCATGATGGCGCAGGGAACAGACATCACCCGCTTCACCCGTGATGACTTCTACAACGCCCTGGATGCCCTCGAACAGCGAGTCCAAGACGGTTTCATCCGAAACTTCCTCGGCAACGCGTATAAAGAAGAACTCATCAACGGTGACGTTCACGCTCTGATCGGCTGGTCGGGCGACATGACCCAGCTGAACTTCGAAAACGACACTGAGCGTTTCGAGTTTGCGTTCCCCGAGTCGGGGGCAACGCTGTGGAACGACACGATGATGATCCCCATCGAATCGCCGCGTCAAGCCGAAGCCGAAGCGCTCATGAACTACTATTACGACCCTGTCGTGGCAGCGGAAGTGGCCGCGTGGGTGAACTATGTGACCCCCGTGGTGGGCGCTCGTGAAGCAGTTTTGGATATTGACCCAGAGCTCGCTGACGAAGAACTCATCTTCCCCTCCGAGGAGACACTCGCGAAAACTCAGGCTTTCCGATCACTCACCGACGAGGAAGATGCTGAATTCCAGGCAGCCTTCCAAGCTTTGATTATCGGCTAAGCGCCGACCATCTGAGCGCACCATGGCTACCTCTCAGGGTGGTGGTTTTGCCGAGCGCGGAGCCGACCTCCATCTCGACAGTGTCACCAAAGAGTTCCCCGGATTTAGGGCCGTTGATGATTTGACGCTCACCATTCCCGCGGGTTCCTTTTTTGCTCTGCTCGGACCGAGTGGGTGTGGGAAGACCACCACCCTGAGAATGGTTGCCGGGCTGGAAGATCCCACAAGCGGTCGTATCCTCATCGGCGGGGACGACGTCACCCAGACCAAGGCGTATCAGAGGCCGGTTAACACGGTGTTCCAAAGCTATGCCCTGTTTCCCCATTTGAGCATCATCGACAACGTTGCTTTCGGGTTGCGGCGCAGGAAAATTGCGAACGCGCTCGACCTGGCCAAAGATGCTCTCGATTTGGTGGAGCTGGGCCACGTTGCACACCGCAAACCGGCCCAGCTCTCCGGTGGCCAACAGCAGCGTGTAGCGCTTGCCCGTGCGGTGGTGAACCGCCCGGCGTTGCTGCTCCTCGATGAACCGCTGGGCGCTCTCGATTTGAAACTTCGTCGACAGATGCAGTTGGAGCTCAAAGATATTCAAAACGAGGTGGGGCTCACCTTCCTCCACGTCACCCACGACCAAGAGGAAGCCATGACCATGGCGGACACTGTCGCGGTGATGAACCGCGGAAAAATTGAGCAAATGGGAGCCCCTGAAGACCTTTACGAAAACCCGGCCACCACTTTTGTTGCCACCTTCTTGGGGCAGTCAAACCTGTGGCGGGGGGAGGTTGTTGGGCAAACCGGTGACTACGTGGATGTGTCGCTCAACGGTCAGGGGGTGAAAGTTCTCGCCTCTCGCAGCGCAGTATCTAGGGGGGCGATCACGGTGGGTGTGCGACCGGAGAAGATTCTTATCCACACCGACAGGCCGGAACCTGATTCGTCAAAAGTTGTTGTGTCTGATGCTCGCGTGATTGACGCGTCCTTCACCGGCTCGAGCACCCAGTATCTCCTCGACGCAGGCGTTTATGGCGAAGTTGCCGTGTTTAGCCAAAACTTCGCCGTCGGCCACCACGCCGTCGAGGGTGACGTGGTGCATTTGAGTTTCTCCGTCGACCACGTTTTTGGTGTCTCGGTGGAGGGGGACATCCACGACGCCGAGAGTTACCCGGATAACACCGCCGCGCTGTCTGTCGCGAAGGAATAAGCCATGGCGTTTGGTGCTCTACAGTCCACCGCAACGGAGCGGGACTCGTCCACCCTGGAGAAGTTTCAGCGACGAAGCCCCATTGCTCTGCTGTTGTTGCTGCCCGGAATTCTTTACCTGATTCTTTTCTTTTTGACCCCCCTTTTTTCTCTGATTCTGACCAGTTTTGAGCGGCCGGCCGCCGGCGGTGGTTTGGGAAACTATGAGACAGCGTTTGAGTGGCAAAACTATGTTTTCGTCATTGAAACCTATTCGGGGCATATTTTCCGTTCGTTCTGGTACGCGGTGGTGGCGACGTTTTTTGCGTTCATCGTCGGGTACCCCATCGCTTATGTCATCGGCGTGAAGCTGCGCAAATACCCCCTCATTCAGGCTCTCGCGCTGGTGTTAATCATTGCGCCGTTTTTCATTTCGTTCCTCCTGCGCACCTTCGCGTGGAAGAGAATATTTGCTGACGAAGGCTGGTTTGTGACCGCCTTGAAAGCTTTCGCGATTTTGCCGCCCGACGGGTTTTTGAACGGCACCGCTTTCACTGTCATTTTTGGGTTGACATACAACTTTCTGCCGTTCATGACTCTGCCCATTTACACGTCTCTTGAGCGCCTCGACCTGCGATACGTGGAAGCTGGTCAAGATTTGTATGGCAACGCGTTTACCGTGTTCCGGTTGGTCACGTTCCCGCTGTCGCTCCCTGGAGTGTTGTCCGGTCTGCTGTTGACGTTCATCCCTGTTGCCGGTGATTACATTAACGCCAGTCGAGACTTTCTCGGATCCCCCAGCACACAGATGATCGGAAACGTTGTTGAAGCCGAATTCCTCGTGTTATTGAGATTCCCCTTCGCGGCGGCTTTATCGATTGTCCTGATGGCAATCATCTTGCTGCTGGTTATCGGCTATGTCCGACGCAGTGGAACGAAGGAGCTACTGTGATCAGGTTCCTCGGAAAATACTGGCTATACGGTTATGTGGCGCTTGCTTTCCTCATTTTGCTCATCCCCATCGCCTATACCATTGTGTTTTCATTTAACGACTCGGTGCGAACAAACATCATTTGGAACGGTTTCACCCTCCGCAATTGGCTCACCGTTTGTGACCGGATGGACGTCTGTGTGGCGTTTGGGAACTCGATTATTGTCGCCGTTGTTGCCACTGTTGCCGCAACAACGATGGGAACAATGATCGCTATTGCGTTGGTGCGCTACAGTTTCCGTTTCCGTCAAACAACAACACTTCTGATCTTCCTCCCCATGACCACCCCCGATGTGGTGTTGGGCGCGGGGCTTGCCGCCTACTTCCTGCAAGCAGGTGTCCCCAAGAGCATGACCACCGTCATCATTGCCCACACCCTGTTTTGCATCAGTTTTGTGGTGGTCACTGTGCGCGCCCGGATTGCCACGCTTGACCCCGTGTTGGAAGAAGCCGGCCGTGATTTGTACGGGTCACCCAATCAAGTGTTTTGGCGGGTGACGTTCCCCAACCTGGTTCCTGGCATCATGGCAGCAGCATTGCTGAGTTTCGCCCTCAGTTTTGACGACTTCATCATCACCAACTTCAACGCGGGCAACCTGGTCACCTTCCCCCGCTACATTTACACGGCGGCGGCGAGGGGTATTCCCGCCCAAGCGAACGTGATTGCGTCCGCCGTCTTCTTCCTCGCCATCGCGCTGGTCATCATTGTCCAAGTGCGGGCCACCATCAAACGAGGTCGGCTTCTTCACCAGAACTAACCATCCACCTATGCAAAGGAAACGTGATGACCGTGATTGACCGCGCTCGTTTGGAATCCGCCTGGAAGGCGGAGGTTGCCCGTTTTGAGGCTGAGCGTCCCGCTTCGAAAGCACTGTGGCAGAAGGCGTCCAAGCGGATGCCAGACGGTGTTCCGATGCTGTGGATGGCGAAATGGCCCGGCCCCTGGCCTGTCTATGTGGACTTCGCCCAAGGCGCCCATTTCACCTGTGTGGACGGCATCGACCACGTCGACCTGTGTTTGGGTGACACGGGGGCGATGGTGGGGCACGTCCCAGAGGCGTCCACCAAAGCGATCACCGCGCAACTCGCCAAAGGGGCAACCACGATGCTGCCCACCGAGGACGCTGAAATTGCCGCCGGCTTGCTTGCTGACCGGTTTGGCCTCCCCAAGTGGCAGTTCACCCTGTCCGCCACCGACGCCAACCGCGCAATGGTGCGCTACTCCCGTCAGTTGACGGGCAAGAAAAAGGTTCTGGTCATCGACTACTGTTACCACGGCTCTGTCGATGAAACCTTTGCCACCCTCAATGACGCCGGACACGTGGTGGAGCGCCGGGGCAACATTGGCGCGCCCGTTGACCCGGATCTCACCACCGTGGTGGTGCCATTTAACGATGTAGAGGCGTTAGAAAAGGCTTTCGCGACGGGTGACATTGCGTGTGCACTGGTGGAACCGGCAATGACCAACATCGGCATTGTTTTACCCGAAGACGGGTGGCACGAAGCCCTTCGTCGCCTCTGCACCGATAACGGGGCAGTGTTGATCATTGACGAAACACACACGATTTGTGCGGGGCCCGGTGGGATGACCGCCCGGGACGGGCTTCAGCCTGACGCCATTGTGGTCGGAAAGACAATTGGTGGCGGTGTTGCTGCCGGCGCCTACGGTATGAGTGACGAATTACACCAACGGGTGAGTAGGTCCATCCACTTAGAGGACATTGACGTCGGGGGAGTGGGCGGAACACTCGCCGGCAACGCCGTGTCATTAGCCGGGATTCGAGCGACCCTCTCAGAGGTGCTCACCCCGGAGGTGTATCCGGAGATGATCAGGCTGGCCACCGACTGGACTGACGGTGTGCAAAAAGCTATCGACAAGTACGGTGTGCCGTGGCAGGTCACCCAGCTGGGGTGTCGCAGCGAATACAGCTTCCTGCCTCACACCCCCCGCCACGGAAAGGAAGCGGCAGACGCCGACGATTTTGAGGTGCAACAGTATTTACACCTGCATGCCCTCAACCGCGGCATCCTGCTCACCCCCTTCCACAACATGGCGCTGATGAGCCCGGCGACTGTCCAAGCAGATGTCGACCGACACTCGGAAGCTTTCGATGAGGCATTAGCCGACCTGGTCGGCTAAAAAGGGTGTATGCCTGACGTCTTTGACATCACCGACCCCGACCAACTGGTCGCCGGTCTTCGACATGCCCGCATGGCCATTGGTCGAAAACAGCTTGTGGTGTTCCCCGCTGACACCAGCTACGCGTTGGCAGGGAACGCTTTTTCTCCCGCCTCGGTGATGCTGCTTCGTGAAGTGAAAGGTTGGACACAGCCTGTCCCGCCGCAGGTGCTGCTGCCCGGAATTCCCACACTTGCCGCATTAGCGGCGGAGGTGGCAGAGCCGGTGGAGGCGCTGGCGAACGCGTTTTGGCCGGGAGGGTTGACGGTCATTGTCCCGGCGGGCGAGTCACTGCAGTGGGACTTGGGAGACAATAAGGGCACCGTGTCGCTTCGGATGCCTGCTGACCAGGCGGCGAGGGAACTTTTGGCCGATACGGGCCCGTTGGCTGTGACTCAGGCAACCCCCGTCGGGAAGTCAATTTCGGGGGATCTGGACGC